>JAISMZ010000078.1 GCA_031276475.1 Coriobacteriales bacterium | reverse complement strand
GTAAACGCCGATGACCCACGACTGATGGAATTCTATGAGATGATCGCCGGACGTTGGCCACTGATGCTGCATTGTGGCGACTACCGCTATGACTTCTCGCACCCACGACGGATCAAGCGAATTTTGCGCAGCTTTCCCAAACTGGTCGTTAACGCCGCGCACTTTGGTGGCTGGTCTATCTATGACTTGGCGGTGGAATACCTCGAAGACGAGAATTGCTACCTGGACGTCTCCAGCGCCGCTGGCTGGCTGGGGCCGCGACGCACAACCGAGCTGATCCGCCACTACGGCGCCGAGCGGATCCTCTTCGGGTCGGACTTTCCAATGTGGGATCCGGCCGAGGAAGTGCAGCGTTTCTGGCAAAACGACCTCAGCGAGACCGAGCAGTCGCTGATCCTTTGGGAGAATGCCGAGCGCTACCTCGCCGGAAGGCCACCGCTAGTACGATAAGGCAGAGAAGCAGCAGTGACAGCGCCCAGACCAGGGCACAGCCGATCCAAAAGCCCTCAGGGAGGGCGCGAATCAGCAGCGAGTCGGCAGCGAACAACCAGCTCCCTTCTGCGAAAAATATCCGGTGCATCGCTGAAAAAAGGGCTTCAAAGTTGAGGAAACCGACCACCGCCAGACAGACGGCCAGCACCAAAGGAGTGAGCGCACCGATTACCAGGGCTTGAGTCAGCGGGTTTTTTGCGGCGCCAGGCGCTCGCTGATCGCCGTTCGCTGCACTCCTCCACTGCTTCTTCCCTGTTCGCTTTTGCACCACGCCATCCTCCGACAGCGTTCTTATCGCCGAAGGATAGAGCCGCCAGGCCACGGCCAGATAAACCGCCAGGCCCACGCTCAGCGCCAACGCTGCCCATTCGCAAGCTACAAAAACCGCACGCACATCATCAAGATGGGCCATCACCTCTGGGGTAAAGGCCACGCGTTCATCGCTGCCCAGGGGCAAGGCCACAACAAAACCGGCGCAGTAGGCTCGCGTGTCATCGGCAACGGAAACCAGATAGTCACGGGTAAGTTGCGTGCCCCGAAGATCAACGTTCTTCTCGGCAAGAATATGCGTAACCGGCGGCGATAAGACCAGCATGAAGGAGGCCAGCAACAGCCAAAGCGCAACGAGGACGGCGCCGAGCACGCGCATCAATAACGCACACACCAAAACGTCAGGCCCTGGGCGGGGGCGGTCGGCCCGGCGGCGCGGCGATCGCGGGCGGCCAGTACCTCAGCGACCCAGGCCGGCTCGCGGCGGCGCAGTCCGACCTCAACCAGCGTTCCGGCGATCACGCGAACCATCGAATGCAGAAAAGCATTACCCTTTACCTGGATGACGATGCAGTGCTCGCCAAGGTGTTGGTGGCCGAAGAGAAACAGCTCGTTCAGTCGGCGGATGGTGGTCTTACCAACGGCGGATTTGGCCACGCAAAACGAACGAAAGTCCTGCTCGCCTAAAAGGAGCGGCGCGGCCCGACGCATGGCATTGACGTCCAGAGGGTGGTCGAGGGGTATCCACCAAACGTAAGGAGCCAAGAAAAGAGGCGGCTCAGCGCGGGTGTAGAGACGATAGCGGTACTCGCGCTCCAGCGCGGAAAACCGTGCAGAGAAACCTGCGGGGCGTTCTTCGGCGAAGCGCACGACCAGCGGTTCGGGTGTAATCGCGTTAAGCGCGGCGATCAGGCGCGTGAGTGGGCGCGCAGCGAGCTCGGAGGCGCTGAGGCTGAAGGAGACCACTTGGCCCAGGGCGTGAACGCCGGCGTCGGTGCGGCCGGCACCGACCGTTTCAACCGGGCGGCGATAAAGCGTGGCCAGGGCCTGCTCCAGCGCACCTTGAACCGTGAGCTGCTTTGGTTGTCGAGCAAAACCGCAAAAGCCGCTGCCATCGTAGGCCACAGTCAGCGAGACAACGGCGTCATCGCAGACGGCGGGCGCAACGGGCACGTGCACGAGGTCATCTCGGGCAACGGGCGCAACACCAGCAAAACCCGTGATATTGTGTCCGTCGTCTGGAGACGTTGCGTCCGTAAAACCGCCCATTATGCCTGCTGCGGCGGTACCGCGATCGGTGATGAATGCTGCGCTGGGGTTGTTTACATCCGGTTGTCTTGTTGTCATGTTCCTATAACTCTATCGTCACAGATTCTCGACTTACGCAGAGTATTATACTATATGGCGCAAGGATCATCCCTCCGACCGCTTGCATGGAGATATCCATGTAGAGGCGCTGCGAAGCGTCACATCCCCTCCTTGTTGAGTGGCCCGATTCCTCCAACCGGGCCACTCCCCTTTTCCCTGGGTTATGGCAGTCGCAACGGGTTATGATTTCAGGGAGGCGCTCATCCGATCCTCTGCTGCCGACAGATCGACGACGTAAAAGTCATTCGCTTTTAATGTAGGCCGTCCAGCGCTTGAGCGTATCATCGCTGATGGCATGTTCCATTTCACAGGCCTCCTGAGCCGCTATTTCGGGCTTTACGCCAAGGTTATCAATCAGGAAGTGGTAGAGCACGTGGTGGCGGTCGAGCACGCCGCGAGCATACTTCATGCCCGTAGGCGTCAGATTAACATCTCCGTAGTACTGTTGGGTGACAAAACCAACTGCCTTAAGATTGCTCACCGCCCGGTTGACGCTGGCCTTTGAGACGCCCAGTTTGTTTGCGACATCAACCGAACGCACGGGGCCGGAGTCGCCGCCGAGCTGGAAGATCGCCTCGAGGTAATCCTCGTTCGCAGGAGTTAATTTTACCTTACTCATAGCATTCCTCTCGTACAACACGGAACTAAGCCTGCTCGGATGGCCAAACGCGACCGATAAACCGAACAGGCTCATTATAACTCAGAGTGTTCAGAGTTTATCAGGAGACAATCAGACAATCGGCCATATCGCAAGAAATCGCCAGACGCGAATGCTTGACCTCGATGATGAACCCCGAATCCGACGAGGAGATGATCTGCACCTGCTCGCCGGGCACCAGGCCCATCGTCTCCAGCTTGCAGCGTAGCTGATGTTGGGCATTACAGCCGATGATCCGGCGTGTGGAGCCGACCTGCGCACTACCTAATGTCATCGTGAGCCTCCAGTCTCCTGCAATTGCCTGATGCTGCCGTTGCCGTTTGCTTCCTGGCCTGCCGCGGTGCTGTCGTCTGGGCCAGTCGCTGCGCTGCCCGAGTGCAGCTCCAGCAGCGAGTCGCCTGAACAGCAGCTGGCAGTCGTGTCGCCGTTTGAAGAGCCAGCGATACCTGTGCTGCCAACCGTACAACCCGGGCAGTCGCAGCCGCAACCTCCGCTGCTGTTCTTGCGCGCCCGCAGAAGCGAGCGGATTATCAATATAACGATAACCAACAGTATAGCGGATATGATAACGGTTGCTGCCATCGTTTTACAACTTTCTCCTCAACAGCCCAGGCACTTCAGGCGCTCGGTTGCAGCTTGGCCGCAGGCGCACCACCGGAGCGGGCTCGCCTGCGCGGGTCGGGGCGGAAGAGCAGAAACAGGAACAGGGCAATGAGTATAAAGGCGATGATGGTGGCCACCGAGAAGCTGCCGCCCACCAACAGGCCGATCTGGTAGACGCAAAACGCTACGACATAGGCAAAGACGCACTGGTAGGCAACCGCGATGAAGGTCCATTTGGGCGAGGCCATCTCGCGATGGATGGCGCCGATGGCGGCAAAACAGGGGGCGCAGAGCAGGTTAAAGACCAGAAAGGAGAAGGCCGCAAGCGCCGTGAAGCCGCCCAGCGCGGGATTGGCCAGCGTGCCCCAGACCTCCAGGCCGTTCTCGGCGACTTCGGAGAAACCGTAGAGCACACCAAAGGTGCCCACCACGTTCTCCTTGGCGATCAGTCCGGTAAAGGTCGCGGTCGTGGCCCGCCAGTCGCCCCAGCCCAGAGGCGCAAATATCCAGGAGATGGTTGAGCCGATGGCCGCCAGCATCGAATCGCTGGTGTCCACCATCTGCATCGAGAAATCAAAGCTGGAGAGGAACCAGACCAGTATCGTGGCCAGAAGGATGATCGTGCCGGCGCGCTTGACAAAGGCCCAGACGCGCTCCAGCATCACTCGCAGCACGCTTTTTACGCGCGGCAGATGGTAGGCCGGCAGCTCGATAAGGAAAGGCGAGGGATCGCCGGCAAACAGCCGCAGCTTCTTGAGGATCACGCCGGAGCAGATGATCGCGGCGATGCCGATGAAGTAGGCCAGAGGGCCGATCCACATCTGCAAAGGCGAGCCGGCAAACAGGGCGCCGGTGATCAGGGCGATGATCGGCAGCTTGGCCGAGCAGGGGATGAAGGTGGTGGTCATCACCGTCAGGCGGCGGTTCGATTCGTCCTCGATGGTCCGCGAGGCGAGGATGCCGGGCACGCCGCAGCCGGTGCCAATCAGGATGGGAATGAAGGATTTGCCCGACAGGCCAAAGCGCTTAAAGACGCGGTCCATGATAAAGGCGATGCGCGACATATAGCCGCATTCCTCCAGCAGCGCCAGCAGCAAGAACAGCACCAGCATC
>JAISMZ010000066.1 GCA_031276475.1 Coriobacteriales bacterium | reverse complement strand
ATGCAAATAAGGATAAAGACAGCGACAGCGATGCCGCAAAGGACGCCTCAGATGGCATCGGTCTTGATGCGACCACCTCAGTGCGCACCACCTCTCTGGGCGCAGACAGCACGCTTATCATCGTCGCGGCATCACTGCTGGTGCTTGCGGTAGCTGCGGTAGCAGGCATCCGTCTGCTCAGGCGGAGGCGGCTGGATGGGGAGGAGGACGAGTGGGGGGAGCGCGGGTAGCCAGCAAAAGATGGTCGGGATGACTGGATTTGAACCAGCGACCTCTCGGTCCCGAACCGAGCGCTCTACCAAGCTGAGCCACATCCCGACTGAAAGACGTATCCTACCAGAACTTTGCTACAAATGCCAGCCGCAGGCTGCGCTGTTCTCGCCGCCGCCTCGCAGCCGCCGCCTTGCTACGCTCGGCGGCATCCGCCTGCGCTGTCGAGCGCTCGTGTCCGACTACGTTTACAATATACCTACGACGACTTACAGAAGGGACGGCCCATGAGCCCCAGCGATTTGCGCGAGAAACCCAGAAGAACCCAACGGATCATCGGTACCATCGGCGCGTTGCTCTGGGCGGCGTTGATATTTGGCCTCTCGTCAATCCAGGGGAGCGGCTACCCCGAGCATCCCGGCTTTCTCAACTACATCGCCCATTTTGGCGAGTATCTGGTGCTCGCGGTGCTCGTTACCCTGGCTTTGCACGGGCCCAAACAGCCCTTGTGGAGAAGTGCGCTGATCGCTGTGCTCGCGGCCTCCGTCTATGCCGTCAGCGACGAGTTTCACCAGTATTTTGTGCCCGGCCGGGAATGCGACCCCGTCGATTGGGCGGTGGACACGCTGGGAGCCCTGGTGGGGGCGCTGGCGACGATTTTCTACCTGAGCTTTAAGAAGGTTCAGCAGTCGCGCGCCCGCGACGAGCGGCATAAGCTGTAGCGCCTCCCCAGGAAGGCTGCTGCTCTCTGCTCCAGCTGCTTTCTGGCGCCGCCACTTCGCCGCAGCGCCAATCGCCCTCACCATTCCGTCACGCCAGCGAGAGCCGTCCGCTACGAGCCCAGGAAGGCGCCCGACTGGCGACTCCAAAGACGGGCATACTCGCCGCCGGCACTGACCAGTTGGGCGTGCGTGCCGTCCTCCACAACCTTGCCGTCGCTGAGCACGACGATCCGATCCAGGCTGGCCACCGTAGACAGACGGTGAGCCACGACGATGGACGTCCTCCCCTCCATCAGATTGCGCAGGGCGTCTTGAATGTATTTTTCGCTTTCGGAGTCGAGCGCCGAGGTGGCCTCGTCCAAAACCAGGATCGGCTTGTTGGCAAGGATCGCCCGGGCGATGGCCACGCGCTGCCGCTGACCGCCGGAGAGCTTTACGCCGCGCTCGCCGGTAATCGTCTGAAAGCCGTGGGGCAGCGCCTCGATGAACTCCAGCGCATTGGCCTTGGCCGCCGCCGCGCGAATCTCAGGGAGAGTCGCCTGCGGTCGTCCGTAGGCGATGTTTTCGGCCACCGTGCGGTGAAACAGCAGCGGCTCCTGCGGCACGTAGGCGATGGACTGACGCAGGCTGACCTGAGTGACGCGGGAGATGTCCTGGCCGTCCACCAGGATGCGGCCCGCCTGAAGGTCAGACAGGCGCAGCAGCAGCGCGGTCAGCGTGGTTTTGCCGGAGCCCGAGCGGCCAACCAGGCCGATTCGCTGTCCGGCGGGAATCTCCAGGGTAAAATCGGCGAATACCGCTGTGGAGGAGGACGTCACGCCCGCGACGTCCTCCTCCACAGCCCTGCCCTCATGGTAGGCGAAGGCGACATCAACAAAGGCGATCGCGCCCTTCTCCACAACTAAATCGGGCGCGCCGGGAATATCGGCCACGAGGGTCGGCTCGTCGAGTATCAGCGTCATCTCGTGAGCGTCTCCGAGCGCGCGGTTGACCATCTGCAGGGTCATGTTGATTCGGTTGAACTGCATCGTGCTTTGGTAGGTGTAGCTGAAGATCATCACCAGTGTGCCGGCCGAGATGCCAAACCAGGCGTTGCCGCCTGTGATGAACAGCACCACCAGCGCCATTATCAGAACCAAAATGAAGCTGGTCACCGCGCCGCGAAAGGTTGATGAGCGCATCCGGCGCGAGTCGGCGTAGAGCACGTCGCGGTTGGCGGCGTTAAACAGCCCGCGCTCGTAGTCCTCGCGGCCGTAGGTCTTTACCGCCAAGAGGTTGGTGATAGAATCCGACAGTTCCCCCGAAAGCGCGTTTTGCGCCGCCGCCGCGCTGGCGTTCAGCGGCAGCACCCGCTTGTAGAGCAGGTAGGCGACGATGGTGTAGATTATCAGCAGCAGCACCAGGCAGGCGACGTAGGACGGCAGCAGCGGTGCCAGAATGACGCAGGTGAATGCCGCCGAGCAGACGATGGGGATGATGGCGTAGATCAGGTTTTCGACGAGCAGCGAATAAGCGCTGATGAACTTTTGCGTCTGAGCGACCAGCGAGCCGCCGTAGCGGTTGGAATGAAAGGTCATCGACTGGTTAGAAAGCGTGGCAAAGGCGGTGGTTGCCAGCTCGTAGTTAACGCGAATCTGAAGCTTCCAGACGGCGTAGTCCTGGAGCTTGGAGGCGATCTGCCCCAGCGCGTTAAGGCCGATGAAGGCGGCGATATAGGGGCCAAAGACGGTCAGAACCGCATCGGGTGCCACCGGCTCGGCGCCAACGCGATCTATTACCAGCGCGATGACGTAGGGGTTACCAAAGGATAAAAAGAGGATAAAGCCCAAAGTTGCCGCCAGTGCCAACAGCAGGATAGGCCATTGATGCAGGGTGGCCCTGGCGTAATGTGACAGGGTGCGCGCCGTGACGCTGGAGGTCTTGTTGTTGCCGGACTTACTCACGCACCCACTCCGCCCACTGTGTCTGCTTCGCTCCCTGCGCTGACGGCGACGTCAGCGCCCCTCAGATTCTGTTGATCTCACTGATCAGCAGGGGATACCAGGTCTCCCAAACCAGTGGCGCGTAGCGCTTTGCGCCCTCGACGGTCATCATCTGGCCGTAGCCTCGGGAGAGTCCGGCGGTGTATTCGTCGATGGCGGTCGGCCAGTCCGGCCAGCTGTATTGGCCCCAACCCCAGGCGTTGTGGGGGCGAAAGCAGGCGCGGCCATTACCGCTTTCCAGTGTGGAGATGGCTGGTGCGACTCGGGGGTCTACGCCGTAGTTCCAGGCAGCGGCGGCAAACTCCCTGCCATAGCCGCCCAGGGGATACGAACCCAAATAGGCGTCGATGCGTGCGCCCCAGTGAGCGATGTAGGTGTCGCGATCGAGATCCCAGCCGCCACCGCCGGCGGAGCCGTTACTGGAGCCGTTGCCGCCACCGCCGGCGGAGCTGCTGCTGCCAGCACCAGAGTCGGATCCCCCGCTGGCAGAACTGTTGCTTGAGCTACTGGAACTGCTGTCGGCGGCGGAGTCAGACGTGCTGGATTCGGGGTCTACAGCTGCCGATGAGGCCACGGGCATGTTTGCGGCCAAGGCCTGCGCCGCGGCCTGTGCCTCTGCCTGTAGCCGGGCCTCTTCGCGCGCCGCCTTGGCGTCGGCCAGAGCTTCCTCGGCGCGTGCCGTCTCAATCTGGGCTTCCCGGCGCGACTCCTGCAAGGCAGTGTGGGCGGCGGTCAGCTGTTCGTTCAGGCTGCTGAGCTTGGTAATCTCGTTGTAATAACTGTCCTGCAGGCGGTTGATGTATTCCAGCCGTGCGGCCAGATCGGAGATCGACTGGGAGGAGAACAGCAGCTCCAGAAGGGTGTTGCTGGAACGTTGCATTCGGTAGAACTCCGCCGCAGCCAGAGAGCTCTTTCCGCGCTGCGTCGAGAGGCACGCGTTGATCTCCTCAATCTGCTTTTCGGTGTCTTCTATCCGCTGTTCGATGTCGTCCAGGCGGATCAGGGACTCGTTGTAGGCGACCGCGGTCTCCTCAACGCGCTGCTGCAACTCATCATGCACCGGCTCGGTGTCGGTAGTTACCGCGTGCGCGGCGCCAGCTGGCTGCAACGCCGGTGCCAGCAGCAGGCAGCTTAAAGCCAGAATAACAGCTAAAAGCACCCTGAGTACGGTATGGGCAGAGCAGTTCTTAATCATAGAACCCATTGGCGGTAGTCTCCTTTGGGTTGCCGTCGTCACAACAAAAAAGCGAAGGACTGACCATTATACCGGTTTTCTCCCTGAATGCAAAACGGCGTTGGAGCCCTCGCCTTACCGATGGCTTCCTGGCATTCGGGCATATGCTTCGGGGGTATCAATGTCGAGGAGGATGCCGACGTCGGTGCTTGCGACCGTCTCCGCAGCAAAATCAGCCACGGCCGCCTTTACGCCGCCGTCGCCACAAAACTCAAGGACCGCCGCAAAGGCCTCACGTCGTAAAAACAGCGGGTGGCCACGCCGACCATCAAATTGTGGATAAAGAATCGCCGCCGCGCTGCTTGTCGCCCGCTCGGCGAGCAGCCTAAAAGTCTCCGGCTTGATCGCAGGCATGTCGCCGGGCAAGATGAAGATGGCGTCGGGCGGCGGCTCTGTGGGGCACAACGGAATCGGCTCTTCGGAGTCTTTGCGAGACATAAAAGAAGCGCCCCCTTTAGGTCCTCTGCCGCTCTTATGTCCCGCGTCGAGCAGCGCCCGCAGGCCCCGTTGTACTGACGTGAGCATGTCGGAGTTGGCAAATCGGGGGTTTTCCACAAAGAAAACGCCGGGCAGATCTACCAGGACGGCGCGCACTCGCTCAGCTTCTCGGCCCAAGACGACACAGACGCTGCTCGCCCCGCCAAGCAGGGCGCTGGTTACGGTGAGTCGAATCAGCGGTTGGCCATCAATCGTCAACAGGGGTTTGAATGCGCCCATTCGCGTGGAAAGGCCGGCAACAGGGACTATTGCTGCAATGCGCTCAGCTGGCTGCGGCGAGTGTTCCTCTGCGTCGTCTGGGCCGGCGCCGTCTGCCGCCAAAACGGCGCGCTCAGCCGCTTGCGCCAACCGGCACCCCCTCAAAGTCCAAGCCGTTCCAGAGCTTGTCCGCGGGTGCGTCTTTAATCAACAGCTGCAGACAGACGGCCGCCGTCTGCAGCGCGGTGTCAAACAATTGTGTGAAGTCGCTCGTATCGTGCTCGCCGGTAAAGGGGTTTTCCCACGGCAGCCTCTCGTGGTTGTCCGCCTTATCGGCCGTGCAAAGAGTAACCGGCGTTGACATCGCCTGCAGCAGGCTGTGGCGGCGGCCCAGGCGCTCCAACCATCCCAACAGACTGCGCTTGATGCCGCGCGGGGAATAGAGGGCGTGCAAGGTGAGACGCATGTCTGCGACGCAACGACTGAAGGCGCCCAAGGCGATCTTGAGGTCAAAGACCCGCTCGGCGACGTGGCAGTACAGAGCGTCCAGAGCGGCCAGCGTTGCGGCCTCAGCGTGTGGCAGTTCGCGGGCGGGCCGAAAGGTGCGGATGGTCTGGCCGCGCAGCCGGTGCAGCGTTAGAGCGTCGAGGTCGGCTTCAATCAGCCCGTGCACGACGTCACCGTCGCGGTCGTCAAGCTCCGCAACTCCAGCCGCGCACAGCGCGTATTGCTGCGCGTAGACGAAGGGATGGGCGGTGCTGTCCAGGGAGTGATGGCAGAGGTAGCCCGCAACATAGGCTCGCAGCACGGCCCGCTCGCTGTTCGGTGCTCGGTCGCAGTAGTCCAGCAGGGCCTCCAGCGTCTGAAGGATGCGTTGGTTGTGCAGCAGGCTGCCCAGGCGCTTCAGCGTGACGAGCTGCGAAGACAACAGCGCAAAGAAGAAGGGGTCGGGACCTTGGTTGCCCAACAGGAAGGCGCGACCGGCGGCGCTGGTGGCCGCAGGATGGGGCGACGGCAGGGAGGGACGGGCAGGGCTGGGCTGCGGCACGTCCTTCTCCACAAAGCGAAGCAACTGTCTGCCAAAGAGGTCATGGGTGATAAAAGCCGGCATCGTGCGCCCCTTCGTCGGTTCGTCGGTTGGGCGTTACGGGTTTACTATAGCGAAAAATTGCCGGCTGCGGGGGCTTGCAGAAAAGCCGGTTCCGTTTTGTCATCTTTTTGAGCGGGACGTGCAGAGGGGGCCGTACGGGAGCGCAGGTAGGGAAGCTCGCTTTTCAGGCGCCGGCGAACGCTTTTCTGCCAAAAATATTCTCCAATAAATAACATTCGCTCCAGGCCGCGCCAGGCAAAGATGGCGCGGAGCAGGTGCTTGAAGGAGTAGATTATCCTGCTCGCGTGGATGATTTCCTCCTGGAGCTGCGCGGGCGTCATCTGTGCCGGAAAGTGAACGACGTTGCCG
>JAISMZ010000001.1 GCA_031276475.1 Coriobacteriales bacterium | reverse complement strand
AAAACATTGTCTTTTGGCACGACATTTTTACCGGCAACACAATAGAACCGTCCCCCTGTGTTGCCACCCTGTGTTGCCCTCCCCGGCAAAAGAACCGTCCCCCTGTGTTGCCCTCTGCTGCCATCCGTGTTGTCCCCTTTGTGCTGTCCTGTCCACTGCCCCGCCGCCAAATATGTTACCCTGCAAAGCAGACCGGGAAAGGAGCCCTCAGATGCGGTTTTCGCTGCCCACGCCGCGCATGGTCTTGCAGGCGCGCGTCCAGAGCCAGGGGCATTCTCTGGGGCTGGAAGTACTTATTTTCATAGCAGTATTTTGTCTGGCCGGCCTGATAATCGAGGGCACGCTGCAGACCATCGTGATCGTTCCCAGCCTGCTTGACCCTGCCTTCCTGCGGGCGGTTCAGGAGCAGGTCTCCCGGGGCGGTGCTGGCCCCAGCTACCAGGGTGTGATGGAGATCGTCAATATGGTCCTCAGCAATCCGCTGACGATGCTCGGGCTGCTTTTTTCCACCGTCGGCTTAAGCGCCGGCGTGCTTGTCTACTGCCGTGCCATCGAGCGTCGCAGCCTGGCCTCGATGGGCATCCGCCGCGCGCGGGCGCTGCGCGAGTACCTGCTGGGTGGCTTGCTGGGACTGGCCTTCCTCGCTGCGGTGGTAGGGATTTGCGTTATCACGGGCACGCTGCAACCGCAGGCCGGCGGCGGCCTCTCGCTGGGGCTTATCGGTATCCTGTTAATATTCTTAGTTGGATTTATTCTTCAGGGCTTCAGCGAGGAGCTGCTCTGCCGCGGCTACTTTATGGTCTCGCTGGCGCGCAGGCAGTCGCTTCCGCTTGCCGTGGTGATAAGTTCGCTGGCCTTCTCTGTGTTACATCTGATGAACCCCGGCATACTGGAGCAACCGCTGGCCATCCCCAACATCTTTATGTTTGGCGCCATTGCGGGCATCTACCTGCTCAAACGCGGCGACATCTGGGGTGCGGCGGCAATGCACAGCCTCTGGAACTTTGCCCAGGGCAACATCTTTGGTATCCAGGTCAGCGGGGTATCAAAGCTGCCCTCGCTGTTCTCTTTTACCGCTCCGAGCGCGACCGACTCGCCCTGGGCAAATCTGGTCAACGGCGGTTCGTTTGGCCTTGAAGGGGGTCTGGCGGCGAGCCTGGTGTTGGCGGTTGCCTTGGTTGCAGTGCTTTTAGTGCCCGGCCGGCAAGAGGACGCGCAATGACCAGTGACTGTCCGGCAATAACCTTGCCGGACAGTCACTTAGTCGGCCAATCTCAGTTTCTGACCCCGCCCCTGCGCCAGAGCCTGCTGGTAAAGACGGTAACCAACGGCTACGTCAAGGGCTCCCATGCCCATATGGGTGAAGAGGACGCGCTCGTCGGCGCTCGTACGCCCAGCTATCCTGCCGGCGAGTACCTCACCAATCGTACCTCGCACATCGCGGGCGTCGAGCTGATCGGCAAACTTCGGCTCTTCCAGGATATGCGCCACATCGCTTGTCCTGTTGCCCAAAAACCATCGGTCGGCGGCATGGGCCAGGGCAGGATCGAGGTCGTGAAAGGCGGATACCGCCACAACCGTGGTTCCGGGCGCTATCCACTGCTCACGCAACACCGGCTGGCTTGCCGCCGAGCAGGTGAGCAGAATGTCGCCGCTGCGGGCCAAGGTCTCGGGGTCATCCACAGCGCTGATGGAGGCGCGCAGGTCTTTGGCAAGCTCGGCGACGAGTTTCTCCCGGCTTCTGGGTGAGCGCGAATAGACGGTGATCTGCTCCAGATTAAAGCTGGCGTCAAAGGCGCGAATGCCCGCCGCCGCCTGCACGCCCGTGCCCAGGACCGCCAGCGTCTTTGCGTCGCTGCGCGCCAGGGCCTGGGCGGCGACCACCGCGTGACCGCCGGCGGTACGCATGCTGGTGATCTCGGTGCAGTCGAGGAAGGCAAAGGGCAGGCCGTCGCCAATGCGGTTTAACACCAGGATGTTTGCCCAGCTGGTGGGCGTGGCATCGCCTGCGGCACGATTGAAGTACCCAAGCCATTTTACCCCGGCCACCTGCTCGTCGCGCAAAGCCGCCGGCATCGCCATCAGCCAGCCTTGCTCAGAGACCGGCATCGGCGCGGCCGGACCGAGATCCAGCTGCTGTTTGGCCTCGCCGATGAAGGTTTGGCGCACCGCATCGAGCACCAGCTCTATACTCAACAGAGAGGCAACCTCCTGATGGTTGAGGAACAGCAGCTCTACCGGCACGATCTTGCCTCATCGGTCGCACTGCCTTCTGGGGCAGGCAGACCAAAGAGCCTGCCCAACGGCAAATCATCATTGAGCCCCAAGGTGCGCAGGGCGTACCAGAGCGTGGCCTGGATGCTGCCTATCGTCTGCCGCTGAAAATCGGCCTCGATTATCGGCAGGCCTTCGATGATCCCCAACCCGGTGCAGCTGACAAAAATCGTGTCCGCCTCCGCGTCCAAGACCGCCTCCACCAGATGATATATCTGATCAAGGGTGATTCTGGGCATTATCCGGGGGTCGAGGTGCCCCAGGCCTTCGATGCTTGAGACCTGATAGCCGTTATCCTCCAAAAAGCGCTTCTCGGTGGCGTTCATCTCGGCAGAATACGGAGTGGCGATGCTCAGTTTTTTGGCCTCCAGCGCCTTTAGGGCGGCCAGTACCGCCGTGGACGTTGTGATCGTCTTGATGCCCGTCAGCGCCTCCAGCCGAGCCACGATCTCGCGGTCGTAGCCAACCCCTTTAACCAGACTGCCCATGGTGCAGGCAAAGACCAGCAGGTCGGGCTCTCCGGTAGCAAGGACGCTTGCCGCCTCCTCCAGGCGGGCACCCATCGCCACCAGCCCGTCCTGATCAACACGCTCAAAAAGCACGTGTTGGGACGAGACGGCCACGCCGGAAGGAACATAGCGGTGAAACTCGACCTCCGGCGCGTTGCCCGTAGAAGGTATTATCAGTCCGATTTTCCTGCGCCAACCGTAATACATTCGCGCTACCCCGTTTTTCCTGTTGAGAAGTACGCGTTGATGCCGTCGACCGTGACCGCCGTGCAGCCCAAAGTCGCCAGGGTTACGCCCTCGGCCAGATAGTCCACGTCGTTTATCACGCCGGCCAGCAGCACAAGCGCCCTGTTAACCGGCAGATTGATGCCCAAGGCCTTAGCCACCGACAACAAAATGCGCTGCCCAAAGCGAGCGTCCTCGGTAACGTAGCGGTGGTTTAGCGCCGACGGGCCGGCCAGGCTGCGAAAGATCTCAAACTCGGGGTACTCGCCGTAGGTTGCCACCTGGGTAAGCATGGCAATATGGCGCACCACCGGATAACCAAGCGCCTCTAAGACGAGTGCCTTCTCGGCCTCTACCGCGCCAGCAACCTTGAGCACGTTTTCTGAGAGGCCGTCCGTGTAGAGCAAAAAGCCCGGATTGCGGTCGATGGCGCAGGCATTGAGCAGGGATCCGGCCAGGTGGACGGTTATGTTCGGCGAATTAAGCAATGCGGCAAGCACATTTTGGGTCGGGACGAACTCGTATACCTCCGCAAAGGCGGCTATCAGCCGGTCGGTATCCGTTGCCGGAAAGGCCGCCACCGCCTTGGGCTTGTAGGCAAAGGCGCTAACCAGCCTGGCCGGAGCAATCAGGCGGCAGGGATAGATGTTGCCGCTCATCTCGCCAACCACTAGATCTGCCGTCTTTGCCACCAGGCGCTTCAGCCCTATTGATGAGCCGTTGCCAGCCGAGAAGCAGACCGCCTGCCCGTCTTTGAGCAGCGGTGCCAGCTCGGTGTAGATCTGCTCGTGGCGCTGGGTCAAAGCGGCTATCAGCACAACGTCGGCACCCTCAACGACCTGCGCCATCGAGCTGCTGAGCGCCGGCACGGGCGCCCGGCCGGTAATCGCCGCACCCGTTAGCTCAATGCCGCCGGCCGCCTCTACGGCGCTGAGGTTCTCGGCAAAATGCTCGGTGTCCTCCCAAAGTCTTACCTCGTTGCCGCGCAGCAGGTTGTCCGCGGCCATCATTAAGCCCGAAGCGCCTCCGCCGAGTACCGCGACCTTTTTGCTCATCAGACGGCCCTCTGCGGTACCAGCAGCGCGCCAAAATCGGCCAGATTGCGATCCTCTACGTGCAGGATGAAGTCTGCCAATCGCTCAACCTGCTCGGGGCTTAAGACCTTGCCGGCGTTAAGGCGAAAGAGATCGACGAACTCCTCCACACTGAGCATATCGTCGGGGTGCCCCTTGTGGGTCTTTTGGGTCCTCTCGTACTCTGTGCCATCCTGAAGCGTGATGGTGACGGTCTGGTCTGGGTCATCGCCGTCTTCGGAGAGCGCTAAAGAGCCTCG
>JAISMZ010000266.1 GCA_031276475.1 Coriobacteriales bacterium | reverse complement strand
AGACATTATATCATTTTGGAGCGCCCCCAAGATGCCATCCAGGGGAGGGGTTCACCACTAAAAAATGCTAAATTAAATTATCATATATAGCTCGCTTTCGCAGTTCCTTTATCCCAAAGCACTTTATAACTAAAGGCCAACAGCAACGGCGCGCAGGCCATGATCGGAGCCGCATAACGCGCAAAGCCATTCACGGGGCCGGCGACGCAGATCAGAAAGACCATGCAGCAGGGCACGAATACAACCAGCGCACTTGCCTTGCGGGCGCGGATAAGCAAAGTGGCAGCAAAGCCAAGCAGCCAGACGAACGCCCCCGGGGTTGCCAACCAGCTGAAGACGGGCACGTTGCGCCAGAAGTGAGCATAATCGTACAAGGCGTCACGTACTGCCCCAGGCAGCACATAGTCTGGCTCAAAGGCAAAGACATCGTTATAGACGCCTGGTGCGTAGGAATCGGCCCTGATGATCTCAAAGGGTCCGGTTCCATACTGGTCGCGCCAGCTTAAGGGCGAGTAGTAGCCGTAGCTGCTGGCCACCAGCGAGTCCAGATAGACATCCGGGTGGCGCAGCCCCATCCCTGCCCAGACCTGGAGATAGGCCACTATATCCTCCGTTGGGACGCTGGTACCAAAGCCCTTAATGTTATCAGCAGTCCATTGGCTATATTTCTCGGCTATCGGAATGTCTGAATACCAAATGAAGACTTTGTTTATTGTCGCCATCTCCTCGGGTGTGACATCGTCAGGATAGAGGCTCAGAGTGCGTGCGGTCTGCTGCATCGGGATGCTCATCATCTCCTCACTGGTAGAGCCGGGAGGGGTGTTTGTGGAGGTCAGCCCCGCCGCCGCAGCCGCGCAATAGCAGACCAGCAGCGCCGCTTTGGCCGCAACGATCTTCAGACGTTCGTGGCTGTGGACAGCCAGCAGCAAGGCGGCCACCGAGACCAGGCAGACGAAGACGCCCTCCTTGCGCAGCAGGCTGAGCAGCAGGGCCAAAAGCACCGTGAGGATAAGCGTGCGAACAGCGATGCGGCTACGGTTGCAGTAGATCTCCACAACCCTGATTTGAAAGAGTGCGAAGCAGGCCAGATAGAAGGCGTCAGCCCAGACGGTACAGGCAAAGGTCGCAAACAGCGGTACGAGGCCAAAGAAGGCAGCGGTGATAACGCATCCGCGACGTTTGATTCCCAGCCGCTGCATCTGTGCGAGCAGGCAGAGGAAGGCTGCAAGTAAAAGGGCGGCTTCAAGGACGATGATCAAAAAGATCCCCGTGTTATGTGCGGCGGTGCCGCTTTTAAAAAGCGCACTCCCCAAGCCGCTGCCAATGTCCCAAAGCGCATTTAGCAAAAGCGACGGAAAGAGCGCGTGCCAGGAGCTGAAATCGGGGTCCTTAACGTCTTGGATCATCCGGAAGGCATCGGAGTAGACATTGCCGGGAAAGAGGATCACAAAATAGGGTAGCCAGAAAATCAGGATGATGCCCGCATAGATCAGCAGGGGGTTCAGTTTGGACGGCCGTTGCGGCCTGGTAGCCCGCTGTGCCTGCCCCGATGCCCGTCCGTGCCGCATGCGCCGCTCGCATCGCAGCGGGCGACCCATGCACTGCGGGCCGCTCCCCGCGCTGCGCGCCTCCACAAACGCAAAGGCTTTGCTCAGCAAAAGGTAGAAGGCTGTCGTCAGCAGCGCGGTAAGTGCGACTGCCGCGACACTGCGGGCGCCATCTGAGAAGAGCTGGAGCAGCGAGGGATAGTTATCGGTAAACAGCTGTCCGGCAACGGTGGCCAACGCGAACAGCAGCGCCAGCACCAGCGCCGAAGGCTGCAAACGCCGCCTGCCCGGAGTGGGGCACTCGTCACGGGCGGGCCTCCCGTCGGCAGCGGGCAGGTCGCCAGCTACAGGCAGGTTGCCACGATCAGGCGCCCCGCCCTTCTCTGCGATATCCTCAGTGGCCAACAAGGGCTCCCCAGGCCACCCTGGCCACCAGTGGCGCTCCGCCCAGCTCGTAGTAGTAGCGCACCCGACTCGCCGGGCCGCCTGAGCGTGAAGCTCGCAGGGTCAAAAACCAGATTGGATCCTTGAGCAGGGCCTTCAGTTCGCACAGATGCCAGGGGCGCAGAAGCGACTCGTTCAGATGTCCGGCTGCAACATCGCCGGCCAGGTCGTCGTGGGCCACGCTGAGGAACTGCGGACGGGCGGCGGGGGAGAGCCGGTCGAGGTTCCAGAGGTAGGCGCGCAGTTTCTCGCGCAGGAGTACTCCCGCCAGGCGCTCCAATAAATCGGGACGATCCTCGCGCAGAAAGCGCGCTACCTCGGCAAACTCCTCCATCACGCAAAAGACCTTGGCCTCCGATTTTACCGAGGAGTCCTCGTTGTCCTGGCGGTAATGCACGAATGCCGCACGCAGCAGCAGCACGCGCCGCGCTGCTGCCCAGACCTTAAAGGCAAAGGCGGTGTCCTGGTAGGAGGCGCCGGGGCTCTCCAGAAAGCGGATTGCGTTTTCTTCCAGCAGATCGCGGCGGTAGAGTCCGGCCCAGATGGAAGGGGTTATCGAGAACAGCTCGCTGTGTCGGGCGGGGTCTATCGTCTGGCCGATGAAGCCTTCGGGCACCACGCGCTGCAAGACGTTGCGCTCCCGGGGCGCAGACCAATAGTGCCAGTAGTTGCCGCGCACCACCTGTGCGTCGCCGCGTCGAGCGTGGTGTAAAAGCGATGCCAGGGCATCAGCCTCCATCCAGTCATCCGCCTCCAGTACAGCGACGTATTCGCCGCGCGCCGTCGCCAGGCCGCAGTTCAGGCTCGCCCCGTAGCCGGAGTTAGGCTTCTCTATTACCCGCAGCCGGCGGTCGCGTTCAGCAAAACTCTCCAGGATACGCCCCGAGTCGTCGGTGGAGCCGTCGTTGATGGCGATTATCTCGATGTCGTCAAGTGTCTGCCCGAGCGCCGAGCGCAGGCATTGCTCCAGGTAGCGCTCAGCGTTATAAATCGGCACGAGCAGCGATACCTCAGGCGAGTTGTCCGTTTGTGGGCACTGATTCATATCGTCCGATAGGATACCACCAAAGCCAGCGGATATCTGCTAGAATCATCCTTTTGAAGTTAAGCGGCCAGGCGGCAAAGCGGCGGCTGGGCAGCGGCCAAGGCATCTGCCGGTGGCCGGGCAGCTCGCCGCTCGCCCGCCAGCACCAAGGCAAGGCGCGGCTATCGGGCACTACTGCTTTGACAGTGCGCGTTAAGAGAACAGGACGACAGCTTGGAGATCATCAACACCCTGCTCGGCATACCTTTGGGTTACATCTTCTACTTCTGCTATCAGTTGGCCGGCAACTTTGGCATCGCCGTTTTGCTGTTCACCCTGGCAACCAAGCTGGTGCTCTTCCCGCTCTCGCTTCTGGCGCAAAAAAACGCCATCACCATGGTGCGTATCCAACCGCAGCTCGAAGATATCAAGCGCCGCTTTGAAGGCAACAACACGCTGATCCTCGAGGAGCAGAAGGCGCTTTACAAACGCGAGCACTACTCGATGCTCAAAGGCGTCTTGCCGATGCTGGTGCAGATCCCTCTGATTCTCGGTCTGATCTACGTGATCTACAATCCGCTGCAACATATGCTGCACATCGAGCCCGCCATCATCCAGGTGCTGATCGATCAGGCGTCGCTGCTCACCGGAATACCGGTGTCCGAACTGGGTTTTGCCGCCCAACTTAAGGTGATGGAGCTGGTGCAGGCCGACCCTGCGGCCTTTGTCTCGCTGGCCGGCGTTGGCGATGTGCTGACGCAGATCCAGGCGATCAACATGGACTTCCTCGGCGTTAACCTCTCGCAAAACCCCAGCCTCACCTGGCCGGCAATCCTCTATCCGCTGCTCTCGGGAGTCAGCGCCCTGGTGCTCAGCCTCTATCAGAACCGCTACTATATCCTGCAAAAGACCGCCGGCAGGCTCAGCAAATGGGGGATGACCCTCTTCCTCGTGGCGTTCTCGGGCTACTTTGCCGCAGTGCTGCCGATGGGGCTCGGCCTCTATTGGACGGCCGGCAACCTGTTTTCAATACTGGTCGTCTGGCTTTGCAATGCCATCTATAACCCCAAAAAATTTCTGGAGACTGACGCGCCGCAAACCCACCCCGCGCTCTCCCGCGCCGAGCGGGCCGCGGCGCGCAGCCTGAAGCGCGAGCTGGGTCGTCGCCAGCGCCGCGACGCTGCCCGCTTTGCTGCTGCCCGCGACAGACAGCTGGTCTTTTACTCCGAGTCATCGGGCTTTTACAAGTACTTCCAGGGCCTCATCGAGTGGTTGCTGGCCAACTCAGAGGAGACCATCCACTACGTTACCAGCGACCCCGACGACCAGGTCTTCTCGCTGGCGGCCAAACGCGACGACGAGCGCTGGCAGGTTTACTACATCGGCCCTTCCGCCCTGATCTCTTTCATGATGAAGCTGGACGCCCAGATGGTGCTGATGACGATGCCCGATCTGGAGAAGTACCACATCAAGCGCTCGTTGGTGCGCAAGGACATCGAGTACGTCTACCTCGACCACGGTATGGGCAGCTTTCATCTGATGCTGCGCGAGAACGCCCTCGATCACTTTGACACCGTCTTTTGTTATGGCCCCAACCACATCGCTGAGATACGCGAGTCCGAGTTGCTCTACGATCTGCCCGAGAAGCGGTTGGTAAAAAGCGGCTTTCCCCTCTTTGACGCGCTCGTGGCCTCGGTGGCTTCGTCCCCTGAGCGGGCGGCTGCGGGCAGGGAGCCGCCCACGATCCTTATCGCGCCTTCCTGGCAGCCGGGTAACATCCTCGAGTCCTGTTTTGAGCAGACGGTTCGTCCCCTGTTGGATCAGGGCTACCGGGTGGTCGTGCGCCCTCATCCAGAATTTGTTAAGCGATTTCGCAATAAAATCGATGTGCTGGTGGAGCACTACGCCGCCTCGGAGCCTTGCCTCAGCTTTGAGCTGGACTTCTCCTCCAACGAGACGGTCTACACCGCCGATCTGGTGGTTACCGACTGGTCGACGATTGCCCAGGAGTTCAGCTTTGGCAGCAAGCGCCCCTCCGTCTTCATCAACACCGAGATGAAGGTGATGAACCCCAACTGGCAGCGTCTTGATACCGTCCCCCTGGAGATCTCCCTGCGCGATAAGCTGGGGGTCTCCCTTAATCCGGAGGAGCTGAGCCGCATCGGTGACGTTGCCGATGACCTGATCTCGCGCCGAGACGAATACCGGGACAGCATCACGGCGC
>JAISMZ010000244.1 GCA_031276475.1 Coriobacteriales bacterium | reverse complement strand
TCTAAAACGCCGTCTTTAACGTAGAGCTTCAGCCCGCAACCCACGGGGTGGCAGCCCGGAGGCGACCACATCGAGGTGCGGATGACCTCAAAGCCGTCCTCCTCGTAGCGCCAGGGCTTGCCGATGTCAGTCTTGTATTCCATCTCTCTCCCTTCCTTCGTGCCTCGTGCTTCCAACGCTGATACATGATAGGCGCCCGCCCTGCGCTTGGCATGAGTACGCAGGCCTGATAGTTTCCCAGCCGCAAAAAGCGTCTCAGACGTCTGGTACTAGAGAGGCGTCGCACCATGATTAAGCAGTCTGAGCAGTGCCTCCCGGGCCCCGCCCGATATGACTGCGGCTGGACTTTTACGCTTTCAACTTAGGTCAAAAAAAAGGAACGGCGTAAATATTTTGTCGTACGATGGGGCCTGTGTCGCTTTGACAGGCCGTGCAGCCGGGACACTTTAGCCCCGAATGGCGTAAAATGTTTATAGCTGCAACGCAACCCCAGCCTTTGGAGGCCAGCCGATGATAACCCGTGAGCAACGCGAGGCCGCCGAGCACCAACGGCTCAGCGCCCACGCCGCCTTTGCCAGCGCCGCCACGCGTCAGGGCACGCCCGACCGCGACCCACTGCGCACGGCCTTTCAGCGCGACCGCGACCGCATCCTGCACTCCAAGGCCTTCAGGCGCCTGATGCACAAGACCCAGGTATTTGTGGCACCCGAGGGCGACCATTACCGCACGCGGCTGACCCATACGCTGGAGGTCGCGCAGATCTCGCGAGCCATCGCTCAGGCTCTGGCGCTGAACGAAGACCTTACCGAGGCCATCGCCTTAGGCCACGACCTGGGCCACACCCCCTTTGGTCACACCGGCGAGGGCGCCCTGTCGCTGGCGCTGGCTCGCTACCACGGCCTGAACCCCGCCGAGCATCCCAACCTCTACCGCCACAACCTGCAGTCGCTGCGCGTCGTTGACGTGCTGGAAAACGACGGCCGCGGCCTGAACCTGACCAACGAGGTGCGCGACGGCATCCTCCATCACACCGGCAGCGAGCGCGCCGCCACCCTGGAGGGCCGCATTGTCGCCACCGCCGACCGCATCGCCTACGTCAACCACGACATCGACGACGCCCTGCGCGCCGGTATCATCGTGGAGAGCGACCTGCCCTTATCCACACACACCCTGCTTGGCAATTCGCATTCCGAGCGGATAACCACCCTGGTCAGCGACATGATAACCACCTCCGACGGCACGGGCGACATCCAGATGTCCGAGCGCATCTGGGACGCGATGATCGAGCTGCGCCGTTTCTTGCACGAAAACGTCTACGTCCGCGCCGACAACCGCACCGAGGAGCCCAAGGCGCTGGAGCTGGTGGCGGCACTGTTTAAACACTATGTGGAGAACCCCGGCGAGATCCCCCCGGAGCTACGGGCGGCTTCCGACGACCGCGTGGAGGTCGCGGCAACCGACTACGTGGCCTCGATGACCGACCGCTACGCCACCGCGACCTTTGAGCGTCTGTTTGTGCCTGAGGCCTGGCATCGGCGCTGAAGGCGATTCCAGGCCTCGGTGGGGCAATGGGCAACACGCAGCACAGGCGGCCTTTGGCCGGCTGTGCTGTCACGCGTACGTGTCCGGCATTCGTGCCGAAGGGATGGCAGAGCAATACAGCTGATAGAACTCCTCGGGGCTGACCTGAGCAAAGAAATCCGGTCGAGGCAGCTGTAGGCGGCTGCATTGGGTGGCTACCCATTCGTCTTTGGGGCTGTTGGCCTTCCAGGCGATCAGGCGCCCTGCGTTGACAAACATCTCCAGGAAGCGCTCAGAGGTCAGCCCCTCGACGATCCTTCTGGCCACCACTTCGGGCAAAGATTTACGGGCAGCGATGTAGGAGGGGACAACCGGCGCACCGTCGCTGGGGCAGATGGCGTGACTTTTTCTGCCGTCCGCCGTCAACGCAAAGGCCGTTGGTACCAACGCCGCACTGTGCGTTTCACGCCGTGCCGCCTGAAAGGCGACCACTGGTATCTCGGCAACTTCGCAGCGCTGCAGCAACGCGCAGGCAGCGTCGCGGCCAAGTCGATCCCAGACCAGCTTGACGACGCTTTTGCCGGCAGAGTTGTTGATTCCGCCAAAATGCAGCGGCAACATCTCGATAACTATCTCCTCCAGGCCCTTGTCAGCAAAACTGCTGCGATCCTTGCTGTAGAGAACCAGTGGGATGACCACATAGGGCAGCAAGGTATCGTGGCGATAGACCGCATCCAGACGTGGGTCATCGTCACGCTTTACCCAGTTGGCCGCGGCATACAACTGCTGTTGAAAGCGCGAGAAGACGCGATAATCCTCATAAACCTCTAAATCGGCGGAGACGATGATGTCGGGCAGTGGGTTTTGCGGGTTACGCAGATGCTCCGAGAGGTGCTCAGGATAACCCAGGCCAAACTGCCTGACCTTCAAGATGATGCCCTCCTGAGCAAGCTCTGCGGCCAGCTCTTCGAGCAGTGTCAGCTCCTTTTTGTTGAGGATACAGATGTTGTTCCAGTAGATGCTTGCCTCGATGGGCCTGTCGCTGCCTGCGTTCTCTTTACTGCCTGGGGCAATGTCTGGGTTGTTGTGTTCACTCACTTTAACACCCCTCCTTTTCTCAAAATGTCCTGTTCAGCGTCCTGACACCGG
>JAISMZ010000189.1 GCA_031276475.1 Coriobacteriales bacterium | reverse complement strand
CCTGATGGACACCACGCAACAACCGCGACAATCGCGAGAGCCGCAACCTCTGCAACAACAACTCGACAGGCTGGCCGCAATTATCAGCGCCTCCAGGAACACCGTCTTTTTTGGTGGGGCGGGAGTCTCAACGCCCAGCGGCATCCCCGACTTTCGCTCGGCCTCGGGCCTTTATAAGGCACGGCAGAAATACGGGCACAGCCCGGAATACCTGATCTCGCATACGGCCTTTGTCAACGACCCGGAGTTGTTCTTTCGCTATTATAAGGAGAACCTGATATACACCGACGCTCAGCCCAATCCGGCGCACCTGGCCCTGGCCGAGCTGGAGCGCACGGGCCCGTGCAAGGCCATTGTCACCCAGAATGTGGATGGCCTGCACCAGGCGGCCGGCTCCAGGGTGGTGCATGAACTGCACGGCTCTGTCCACCGCAACCACTGCATGAGCTGTAACGCGTTTTACGATTTGGAGTATATCCTCAATCCCGCCCATTGTCGCAACAGCGCCGGCAGGCAGACGCAAATACCTTTCTGCGAAAACTGTGGTGGCGTGGTCAAACCGGATGTTGTCTTATACGAGGAGCCGCTCGAGCACTCGACCATGCGGGCAGCAGAAGCGGCCGTGCGCGCCGCAGATACCCTGATAGTTGGCGGCACTTCGCTGGTGGTCTATCCGGCCGCCGGCTACGTTGACATCTTTTCGGGCAGCAACCTGGTATTCATCAACAAAGGCGAGACCGACCGCGACAACCGCGCCGACCTTGTCATCCACGAAGACATCGCCACCGTGCTGGGAATTTTTCTCCGCGACTGAGCAGCAAAACGGTGGCTCAGCCGCAGCTCGGTCATGGTACGGCAGCAGTCCACCCACAGTTCCCCCGCAGCAAAAACGGTGGCTCAGCCGCAGCGCACATGCACCCAGCGGCGGCTCAGGCGCTGCCCAACCGTGGCTCGCCCTTCCAGACATCCCGCTCGGATGTCATCAAATCGGAGGCAGGACCCACAACCGAAGTGTATTTCTCGATGTAATCGAGAACCTCCAGACGCGAATGAAGGTTGGTCTTCTGATAGATATTCTTGATGTGGGCGTGAGCGGTCTCCTTTGATATGAAGAGTTCTTCGGCCACGCGTCTTTGCGTAAAGCCCTGGCTATACAAGGTCAGCACCTCCACCTCGCGCTCCGTCAGCAAAAACCGCTCACCAATCTCTTGCACGCCACGGCGAATGGGCAGGCGCGGGCGACGCTCATCGGGCTGCTGCGTGTATTTCGCCGTCCGATCCTGCTCCTCCAAAGCCTCCAGCGTTCCCATAAAAGGCAGGGCCGGCTTGGGCATCAGCGAGATGAAAAAACGCATGAAGAAGGCCTGACTTGAGACCACCAGCAAAATGGCTGCCAGAGAGACAATCAGAATGCCGTTCTCGGTAAAGGGCAGGGAATCCAGGGAGTCCAGGATCAGCAGGCGCGAGATGGCCCGAGAGAATATCCAGCCGGTGGTCATCGCAATGGCATAGACATAGGGGTCGTATTTCTTAAACGACGCCATCATCAAGACGGTAAAATACGCGACAAAGGCCGCGAGAAAGGCGTTGGCGGTGGTGGTGAATATCGCCCCGATCTCCAGATGCAGAGGCAGGGCAGCTGTGGCGACAAGGGCCAGACAGATAAGCACCTGCAGCGCAACCCAGATAGTTACCAGCAGCGCCCAGAAATGCAGGCGCAAACTGAGTGCGACGACGGTCAGGGTAATCAGAATCGTCAAAATCATATAGATCACGCGCGCGGAGTCGGTAAAGGGGATGGGCGAGCCCGCCGGGTAGCCGCGCAGCATCCCAACAGCCACCGCAATCAGAGAAAAGGCGGCAAAGACCGTGATTAACAGGCGGCGATCGAACAAAAGTCGGCGTTCCAGAGAAAAGCCCTCAAAGCTTTGCAGTTGACGATGCTGCTCGCGGATGCGTCCACGTCGCAATATCAGGATCAGGGGCAGTTGCGCAACCGTACAAAGGGCCGCCGCAACATTGGCAAAACCGTCCTCGAACTGTGAGCAGAGATAGATCAGCGGCTCGCTGGCAGCCATGGCCAAAAAGATTACGATGACGGCTACGGCGGTATTAGAGAGATGCATCTGGCGCAACCAGAAAAGCAGCGTAGTCTGGCCAGACAGCGCCATAATCACGGAACAGAAAGCAAACACCACGGGGGAATTCAGCCCCTGGTTGACCAGCAGCGCTAAAACAAGCAGGCAGAGCGTCTCCAGAGCAACATTGATAATCATCAGGCCCGTCAACTGGCGGTCAGTCAGATGTCGCTTTGAGAAAACCAGGGCAAAGGCGAGAGCCCAAAGGATCAGCACGCAGACCAGAGTTGAGCCGTCGGTAAGCAGGCCGCTGTCCGTCTGGTTATAGCCACCGTAGTTTGCAACGATAACGCCGGTGCGCGCCAGCGCCACAGCGCCGGTTAAAACGAGTAGCGCACCGATACCTTTAATGCCCACGGCGGCGAGGATGCCTGAAGCCTTTTTCTCTTCACTTTTTGCCGATAGCTGCCCAAACAAAGTGTTCCCTTCTCCAACGCCCGCATCACCAAAGCCAAACGATAGTTCTCCGGTTGCCTTTAAATCCGGTATTATACCCTTTAACAGGGTAAGAGACTGCGAGTAATTACCTTATAGTTAATGACTGCAAAACGACCCCGGCTAGAAAGGTGTGCGAACAATGACCCACGACGAGGCTCCGGCTGAGGATATACCCGCTGCCACAACTGCACCCGCTGGCGTCGCCGCTGCGCCCGACGTTGCTGCCGCTGCGCCCGACGTTGCCACAGCGGCGGAAGAAACCCAAAATCTGATCGATCTCAACAACCAACTGACCGACGAGCAGTTGCAGCAGATCATCGAGACCTTTGCCGGGCGCGTCCGCAGCGGAACGGACGCGGCGGGGCTGCTCGCAACGGCGGGGGATTTTTCCGACCTGCGACAACTCAGGGGCAACTCGGCCACCTACTGGTACTCAGAGCGCTCGATGACGGACAACTATGCCCGCTGGGCGATGCTGGCACGCGAGGACAACGCGGCGCAGACCCTTGTGGAGTGCGCGCGTGAGGAATCTCGGGTCTATCCACGGCCGCTGAGCGCCGACTCGCTGGCCAACGCACCTTTTCACCTGTCGCAGGAGACCTTGGAGGCAGCCTTTGAGCGCGTGCGAGAATCGGGAGACTTCCCAGATATCGAGCGCCTTCAGGCCAGTAATGGCGACGTCTATTACTTCTCCACAGAACACCTGAAACGCGGCAGAGCCGAGGCGCTCGCCGAGTACTATTCCGTCGATATCCATTACAACGTCTGAGGTCTGGCCATGGAGCGAAACGTTTACAAAGAGATTGAAGATCGCCTGATCATCCGCACCGCGCACATCAAACAGACGCAGCTGGAGGTCGGTGTTGATTCTTACAGCCCTGCCGTAGCGCAGATCGTGGCGACGGCCGACAACGCCGGGCCGCCTGCAGACTACAACTGCCTGGCGATGATTGGCTCATCAAAACGCGGCACGATAAGCCTCAGGCTGTTTGCCCGCGCGGACTACGAGAACGCGCGCTTTTTGGCAGTCGGCTTTCAGGCGCAGGGCTGTCTGGCCCTGATTGCCGCTGCCTCGATGGCCGCCCATCTTTGCGAGAACCGCAGCTGGAAGCAGGCCCTGTCCATTCGCGTTGACGACCTGATGGCCGTTTTGGGATCCCTGCCCAACGACAAACGCCATGTCCCCTTCTTTGCCGTTGAGGCCATCCGCGCCCTGGTTGGCGACTGTCTGGTGCACGCCGATCAGAGCCGCGCGTTCATTGAAGACTACGTTGGCTGCGATGACACGATGTTGGAGTGCATGCTCTGCGAGCACTGCTCGCTGAGAACCCTGCGCAACCAGCTGCGCTACCTGGAGATGCAGTCCGCCCAGGCGGTCAAAACAGCATGACGTGCGGAGTATGACGCCCCACATTCCTCCTGAAACTCCCCCGTCCAAAAAAGCCCAGAAGGCGCCGACCCGATAAACAGGTCGACGCCTCCCCTGCTGCTCACGCAAAACGAAAGAGCAGCCAGCGATAGTTACACGGCAATCGCCAGCGGCATGGCAGCCATGACGATTAGCAGGCGCAGTAGAAAGCCGCCGCATAAAGCCAGCGCGTTCAGGCCGACATCGGTGTAACGAGCCAAAGCACCATGCGACGCCGCGCCGCCCGCACTGAAGAAGAGCGGTTTTGTCTCCACAATAAGATGCAGCAGCAGGCCACAAAAGACCAGCCCCACCCAAAACCACGGCGACCAGGAGCCGGTCACCAGCATCAGCACGCTCGCCGCACCGGCACTGCTGTTGTAAAAGGTGATGAACAGCAGCGATGCCAGAAGTACCAGCTCGATGACGGGCAACAGGTACTGGAGCTTGCGCAGACCGGTTATCCCCTTGAGCTCTGCGGGGGCAAACAGCGCCGCGTACAACAGCAGCGCGGCCGCTCCGGCCGAAAGTGCGGAGACCAGAAAGAGGATGGGCAGCAGGGCGTTGTTCCAAAGCGGGAAGGTCTTGCAGACGCCGAGCAGCACGCCGGTGTAGAGGGCCACGCAAAACGCGGCGATAACGCCGATGATGTTCAGGGAGCGGGGAAGTATATAGTCCTTCTTCAGCTCGATGATCATCACAAACGCAGAGACCGCAAAGAAGATGATCAGGAAGTATACACCCCAGGTCATCACCGATTGCAGGTTGGAGAAAAGCAGCAGTATCCGCAAGGGGTTATGCAGGGCTCCCGGTGCGTCCGCCAAAAGCAGGACGAGACCCAAGGCAACAGCAACGGGTGTGAGGATATGCGCGAAACGGCGCATCTTTACCGCCTGGGGAAACTTCAGCTCCAGGATAAAAGCAAACAGGAAGGCACCCGCACCCAGGCCGGCCAAAAAGAGATAGCCGGCGATGACAGGACCCCAGACAGGTTCAAAAGTTGACATATTCATCACCTCACGTAAAAGATCTTCGCCTGGGTGAGGTCACCGGCGATCGGCAGGGCGTTCTTCTGGGCAATAGCACGGGAGAGCTCAGATGTGGGGTCATCCAGATCTCCAACGATGCGGGCATTGGTCAGACAGGCCTCCACACAACTGCAGCCCTTGCCTCCGGAGAGAGTCTGAATAGCACAGAAGCGGCACTTATCGGCGATTCCCTTCTCCTCGTCAAAGGTGCGCACCTGGTAGGGGCAGGCAGACATGCAGTATCTGCAGCCGATGCACTTGCCGTGGTCGATGCTCACCAGACCGTCCGGCCCAAAATAGGAAGCCCCGCTCGGGCAGACCGACACGCAGGGGGCATCCTCGCACTGCATGCACTGCAGGGGGATGGACTCCCGCAGGGTGTTTGGATAGCTGCCCCGCTCGCGATCCTCAAAGCGAATGAAGTCCTGGTCGGAGGCAAGCCCATTTTGACGTTTGCAGGAAAGCAGGCAGCTGTAGCAGCCGATGCAGACCTTGGTATCAATCAGCATCCCATAACGAGCCATCATGCACCTACTTTCTTTACGGTCACCAGGACTTCCTGGCTCATGGCTGAACCGTAGCCCGGCTCCAGTTGAAGCGGCACGAAGTCCATCTGCCTGAGTCCAACTCCATAGGCGGTCTTTAGCTCCTTTGACGTGCAGCCATAATGGCTGGGCAGGTAGACGGCGGTGGGGTTGATGGCCTCGGTAACGTGAACACGAGTGCGTCCGGTAAAGGATTCAGAACTCAGCTCTATGGTATCTCCGTCACGAATATCCAACTGCTCGGCAACGCCGGCGTTCAGCCAGGGATCGGTGAGCCGGTAGTTCTCTGTCACCCGCATCAGATCGGGGATATTGGCTGTCAACGTGTGGGTCTGCACCGCCTGCTCGCCGCTGATCAACCGAAGCTTTCCTGACTCAGGCGTTACCATCGGCTCGATCCACTCGGGCGACGGCGTAAAGCCGGCTTTCTCACAGGCCTCAGAGGTAAACTGGAACGTGCCGGTAGCGGTCGTGAGATCGGGCAGGGTGCCGTAGGCAAAGGGCTCGCCCTCAAACTGTACCGAGCCGGACGCCTGCAGAGCAGAAAGACTCAGGCCGATGCTCTTTAATTGGGCGTCGGCCAACTCCTCCACCGTGAAGTCAAAGTACTGACCAACACCGCAGGCCTGTGCCAGTTCGGTGAATATCTGGTCGACCGGGCGGGTCTCGGCGTGAATCTTCTCCAATACCTTATCGCGCAAGACGGCCGTGGGCTTAATGCCGGCAAAGAGCTCGGGGGCTTCCAGGCGCTCCAGATAACTGGTATCGGGCAGCACATAGTGGGC
>JAISMZ010000172.1 GCA_031276475.1 Coriobacteriales bacterium | reverse complement strand
CCATGTCCTCCTGATGGGCGGTCAGCTGAATGCCCCATTTGGTGGCGCGCTCTAAAAGCTCCTCGTCGCTGAGGTTCTTGTCCCAGTCGTGGAGGAGCCCGGCAATCTGTGCCTGGTCAACGTCCACGTCATAGCGCCGCGCCATCGCCACCGCCGTCTCGGCCACCGATATCGAATGAAGAAGTCGATACTCGCTCAGTCGTTGCTCCAGACGCTCGCGCACCAGCTTGAGCAGCTGCGGGCTTCCCAAACCCGTACTTGGCTTGTCATCGGTCATATAAGCTGTGCTTCCTGATATACGCAATAACTCTGTCAGGTACAAGATACCTGATGGAGACCTTTTTTGCCAGTGCCTGACGCAATTCTGTTGAAGAGATGGCAAGGGCCGGCATCGCAATTGGCGTCGGGACACAAAGGGGACGGGGCGCAATTGGCGTCGGGACACAAAGGGGAGGGACACAAAGGGGACGAGGGACACAAAGGGGACGTACCCTTTTGTGTCGCAGACTGCGAACACAAAAGGATACGTCCCCTTTGTGTCCCTCGTCCCCTTTGTGTCCCTCCCCTTTGTGTCCCGACGCCAATTGCGCCTCGTCCCCTTTGTGTTCGGTGGCTGCGCCGCCCTCGCCGCGCGCGGCGCAGAGGATCTCTGCCAGCGATGACAGCTCGTCGGCGTCCTTCCAGGTCTCAAGCTCGGCAGCCGAGTCAGCGCCGATGATCAAGAAGAGCTTTGCGCTCGGGCCCAAGCTCGCCTTCAGCTCGCGCAAAGTATCAATTGTGTAGCTAACTTCTGTGCGCGTTACCTCGCAGTCGCAAACGGCGAAGTCCGGGTTATCCTCCACTGCCAGGCGTGTCATTGCCAGGCGGTGTTCTGCCGAGGCGACAACCGTCTCCAGCTTAAAGGCCGGACGCCCGGCGGGGATGAAGAGTACGCAGTCCAGCTGGGCCTGCGTGAGCGCCGATTGGGCCAAAACCAGATGGCCGATATGCGGCGGATCAAAAGTGCCACCTAGAATACCAATACGAGGAGCGTTCACGCCCGTATCTGCCCCTCGCCTTCAAGTATGAATTTGGTGGAGGTCAGGGCATCGAGGCCCATCGGGCCGCGGGCGTGCAGCTTCTGCGTGGAGATGCCAATCTCGGCGCCCAGACCAAACTCGCCGCCGTCGGTAAAGCGCGTTGAGGCGTTGGCGTAGACCGCGGCGGAATCGACCTGCTCCAAAAAGCGGTTTACCGCCTCTATGTCGCGCGCCAGGATGCTCTCGGAGTGATGCGTGCTGTAGCGGTTGATCTGCGCGATGGCCTCCTCTACGTCGCGGACGCATTTGCAGGAGATCTCCAGATCGAGATACTCCCGGCCCCAGTCTGCCTCGGTTGCCTCCACAAGCTTTTCGCGCACGGTCGCGCTGAGGCTTTGTCCCAGGCTGAAGGACGCGGCGTCGGCATGAATGGTAACACCGGCCGCGGCCAGCGCCTCGAGCAGCGGTGCACCCAGGCGCTCCAGTGCCGCCTCGTCAATCAGCAGCGACTCGATGGCGTTGCAGACTCCGGGCCGCTGGGTCTTGGCATTCAGCGCGATTGGCACGACGATCTCGGGGTCGGCCGAGGCGTGCACGTAAAGATGGCAGTTGCCCTCGCCGGTCTCGATAACCGGCACCTTGGCGTTTTCCACCACCGAGCGGATAAGCGAGGCCGAACCGCGGGGGATAAGAACGTCTATCAGCCCGTGCAGCTGCATCAGCTCGTTGGTGGCGGCGCGGTCAACAGTCTCTATTATCTGCAACCAGCCGGCGGGCATACCGGCCGCCAGCGAGGCGTCGTAGAGCACCGTGGCTATGGCGATATTGGAGTTGTTGGCCAGCGAGCCGCCGCGCAAAACGCAGGCGTTGGCGGTCTTTAGCGCCAATCCGGCGGCGTCGGCGGTGACGTTGGGACGGGCCTCGTAGATCATTGCGACAACGCCCAGGGGCACGCGCACGCGGCGCAGCCGAATGCCGGAGGCCAAGGTGCGGCCCTCGGTGACGGTGCCTATGGGGTCGGGTTGAATCGCCAGCGCCCGCAAGGCATCGGCGATGTCGGCCAGGCGCGCCTCGGTGAGCAGCAGGCGGTCGACGAGCGGCTCGGCGGTACCCTTCGCGCGCGCCGCGCTGACGTCGGCCTGATTGGCCTGCAAAAGGTCGTCGGTTCGTGCCTCCAGAGCGTCAGCCATCGCCAGCAAAGCGATGTTGCGCTCGGTGGTAGCCGTGCGGGCCAATGACGTGGCGGCCGCGCGGGCCTTGCTTGCCTTGAGATATACCTCTGATTCCATCATCTTCTCCTTTACAGCATCGGTGTTCAGAATAGCACCATGTTATCGCGGTGGATGACCTCGGTCTTCTCCAAACCGGGTAACAGCTTGCCACCTTTAAGCGTTTCGCTGCGCTGCCCGGCCACGGCGCGAATCTCGTCGGAGCCGTACTGCGTCAGGCCGCGGCCGATGGACAGCCCGCTGTTGGAGCGGATATCCACCACCGATCCAGCACTAAAGCTGCCCGACACCGAGGTCACACCCACCGGCAACAGCGAGCCGCCGCCTTCGCGCAGGGCATGTACGGCGCCGTCGTCCACATAGACCGAGCCCTTTACGCTGCCGCTGAGCGCCTGCCAGAGCTTGCGGGCGCGGCTGCGGCTGGGGTTTTGCGCGCCAAAGCGGGTGCCCACCTGCTCGCCTGCAGCCGCGGCGAGTACGGCATCCGGCGCATGTCCCTCGCAGATCACCATCGGGCTGCCGGCCGCCATCAGCAGCCGCGCCGCCTCCAGCTTGGTGATCATGCCGCCGCTGCCCCGGCTGCTGCCCGCGTCGCCGGCCGCGCTGACAATCTCTTCGGTAAAAGAGCCTATCTCGCGCAGCAGTTCGGCATCCTCATCAAGGCGCGGATCGGCGGTATAGAGGCCCTCGATGTCGCTTAGCAGGCAGACCAGGTCGGCCTTTATCAGGATCGCAACCTGAGCGGCCAGCGTGTCGTTGTCGCCAAAGCGAATCTCGTCGGTGGCCACGGTGTCGTTCTCGTTTATCAGCGGCACAACGCCCAGCTCCAGCAGGCGCGAGAGCGTGTCGCGGGCGTGCAGATAGGCTTCACGGTGCTCTATCTCAAAGCGTGTCAGCAGCACCTGGGCCATCGTCAGACCATGGGCCGCCAGGGCCTCGGCGTAGTGACCGGAGATTTGCACCTGGCCAACCGCCGCCGCCGCCTGAAGCGTGGGGATGTCGTCGGGGCGACTGTTCAAAGAATCGCCGATAAGCTCCAGCCCCGCCGCAATAGCCCCGGAGGAGACGATGGTGACCTCATCGCCGCGGGCGCGCAGAGCGGCCACCTGGGCCATCAGCGAGGCGATATAGGCGGTATCGACCCTGCCCTCGGCGCTGGTAAGCGTTGAGGTGCCCACCTTGATCACTATCCGCTGTCGCTCGCTCACCATCCTCCTTCGCGCTCGTCTGTGCGGGCTGCTGTGTGCTCGCTGGCGCGGGCTGCCGCGTGCGGGGCTGCGCTGTGCTCGCTGGCGCGGCCTGCCGCGTGCGGGGCTGCCGTGTGCTCGCTGGCGCGGCCTGCCGCGTGCGGGGCTGCGCTGTGCGGCTCGTCTTCGTCCTCCTCCACCGGCTCGCCCTCAGCAAAGGCCTGCGCCAAATTGGAGCGCAGGGCAAAGGCCCGGTTGAGGATGCGGATCTCGTCGCCGTTTCGCGCGCCGGCAGCGACCAATGCCTTCTCCACACCCATTTTTTCCAGCCGCTTTTGCAGGTAGGCGATGGCTTCCTCGTTGTCCCACTCGGTCTGGATGACCATTCGCTCGGCCTTTTTGCCCTCCACGGCAAACACGCCGCCGCCGAGGTTGCGCACCAAAAAAGCTGCGTCGCGCTGTTCGCGACGGTACTCCCAGACCCTATCATAGCGCATCGCGGCCTGCGTGTCCGCCGCGAGGGAGCGCTCGGCACTGCGCAGTTCGCGCACCGCCTGGGCCGTTGCCGCAACCAGAGAGGCGATGTTTGCCCCGGTAACCGCCGAGACGGCAAACAACTGCGGCTCGCGAAAGTCATCGCTGAACTCGTTGCCCCCGGCCTCGCGCAGGGCCTCCGCGCGCAGATGTTCACGCAGCCGGATGACGGCCTGTTCGGTGTCCGGCAAATCCGTCTTATTCATTACCACTATCTGGGGCCGGTCGCACAGCTCCTGAGCATAAAGAGCCAGCTCCTGGCGAATCTGCTGATAATCCTCCACCACATCGCGGCCCTCCCAACCACCGCTGGCGTCCACGACGTGCAGGATCAGCGCAGTGCGCTCGATGTGCCGAAGAAACTCGTGGCCAAGGCCCTTACCGGCGGCGGCGCCGGCAATCAGCCCCGGCACGTCAGCGACGACAAAGCTGTAATCGCCGGAGCGCACCATGCCCAGGTTGGGCACCAGCGTGGTAAAGGGGTAGTCGGCGATCTTTGGCCGCGCGGCGCTGAGCCGAGCGATCAGCGAGGACTTGCCCACCGAAGGCATACCGACCAGCGCGGCGTCGGCCATCAGCTTCATCTCCAGCTCCAGCCAGCGTTCCTCGGCCGGCTCGCCCAGCTCGGCAAAGGCCGGAGCGCGGCGCGTAGAGGTGACAAAGTGGATGTTACCGCGGCCGCCCTGGCCGCCCTGGGCAACCACAACGCTCTCACCGTCGTGGGTGATGTCGGCGATCAGCTCCCCAGGCACCTGGCCGTCCGCGTCATATTCGCGCACCAAAGTGCCCAACGGCACCTTTAAGACCAGGTCCTCACCTGCGGCGCCATGCATCCGCGAGCCCTTGCCGTGCGTACCCCGAGTCGCCTTAAAATGGTGCTTAAAACGATAATCAATGAGCGATGAGACGCTGGAATCGCCTTGGAGAATGACGTTGCCGCCACGCCCGCCATCGCCCCCGTCAGGCCCGCCTTTAGGGACATGGGCTTCACGGCGAAAGGACATGCAGCCCGCGCCACCGTCGCCAGCCTTAACAAAGATATGTACCTGATCGATGAACATGCCCGTCCTGTTTGCTACCTGGGGAGGCGCCGGGCGCAGCCTCCTTACCCCTGTGCCGGGCGGACATGCACCTTGCGCTTGTCGCCGCGGGTGAACTCCAAAACCCCATTGGTCAGGGCAAACAGCGTGTCATCGCTGCCTCGGCCAACATTCTCGCCGGGATGAATATGCGTACCGCGCTGGCGAACGATGATGTTGCCGGTGCTGACCTGCTCGCCGGCAAAACGTTTAACGCCCAGTCGCTTAGCCCTTGAGTCGCGTCCGTTGCGTGAGGATCCGAGTCCTTTTTTATGTGCCATCGGTCGTACCTGCCTTTACTGTCTGTCTCGGTTTATTGGTCTTTTGAGTCGGGCTCGTCGGCCGTCGGCTCGTCGGTAGCTGTGCTGCCGACCGGCTCATCAGCCGCGGGCTCGGCCGGCTCGTCGGCTGCGGCAGGCTCGGCGGTGTCATCAGCCGGTTCGTCAGCAGCGGGATCGGCGGTGTCGCCAGCCGGCTCGTCGGCTGCGGCGAGTTTATCAGCGTCATCCTCAAGCGGCTTCTCGGCCTTCTTGCGGGTCCGCTTGGGCTTCGCATCGGAATCCTCAGCCTCAGCGGCAACTTTTGCCTCAGGCGCGGCCTCTTCCTTATCCACAGCTTTTTCTTTCTTCTTGGCAGCAGCCTTCTTCTCTGGTTTGGGCGCCTCGCCGGTTGGTGAGATGGCGACGATCTCCAGGCGGGTCAGCGGTTGACGATGCCCGCGCAGCCGCTTGTAGCCCTTGCGCTTTTTAAACTTGAAGATCAGGGCCTTCTCGCCTTTAAAGTGCTCGATTACCTCAGCAAAGACCTTAGCCGTGACCAGCGCGCTGGCGTCGGTGGTGACCTTGGAGCCGTCCACAAGAAGCACGACGTCCAAGGCGACCGTGTCACCGGGCGCGGCCGAGAGCAACTCGACCTCGATGACGTCGCCGGACTCAACCTTATACTGCTTACCACCAGTTGCTACGATTGCGTACATGGGAGCTTACCTTCCTGAAAGGTTGCAAATTCACACGAACCATCACTTTAGCAGTGCCAGCCGCCGACGTCAACAAATCCTCCGGCTGGCGCCACATACCGGCACACGGACGGTTGCGCGCAGCTCAGCGCACGTTCACCGGAAAAAAGCCTTGGGGACAGGCCCTCTGGCTCTGTTTAGGGGACGCGGCGAGGTGGGGTGGCGAGGGCGCGTGGGAGGCGGGGACGGCTTGGGCAGCAGGGACGGGGGCGCGGGGACGGCGAGGTAGGG
>JAISMZ010000162.1 GCA_031276475.1 Coriobacteriales bacterium | reverse complement strand
CACCGCCCCACCCGCCCCCGCCCCCGCCAGTCAAACCACACACCCCCCCCCCCCCCCCGCCCCTGTGTCCGCTTTTTGCGCCCGCAGGCGCCGGGGAGCACAAAGGGGACGTACCCCTTTGTGCTCCTCTGTCTCGTGCGGGCGCCACAAGCGTATCGGCTACGGCCATCACGCTGCCTACTGTACGGTCACGCCGTGCTTGACGCGATCGCGCTCTTCGGCTCGTTTGCCGTTGTTAAAGCGATCGAGGGTGCCCACCAGATAGCCGGTGATGCGGCGGATCCGCTCAAAGGGGACGTCGCCTTCCTCGCGGCCGCATTTGGGGCAGCGCTCGCCGATGATGCCGTTGTAGCCGCAGACGGGGTCGCGGTCTACGGGGTGGTTCACCGAGCCGTAGCCAACGCCGCTTTCCTTCATGTGGCGGATCACGGCCTCAAAGGCGTCGAGGTTCTTGGTCGGGTCGCCGTCCAGCTCGATGTAGGAGATGTGGCCGGCATTGGTCAGCGCGTGGTAGGGCGCCTCCAGCTCGATCTTCTTAAAGGCGTTGATGTCGCAGTGCACCGGGATGTGGAAGCTGTTGGTGTAGTACTCGCGGTCGGTGATGCCGGGCATCACGCCAAAGCGCTCGGCGTCGATGCGCACAAAGCGGCCGGAGAGGCCCTCGGCTGGCGTGGCCAGAAGCGAGAAGTTCAGGTTGGTCTCGGCGGCCTTTCGGTCGAGGAAAGTGCGCATGTGGCCAACGATGTCCAGCCCCAGGTTCTGCGCCCGCTCGCTTTGTCCGTGGTGCTCGCCGAGCAGGCTGACCAGGGTCTCAGCCAGGCCGATGAAGCCCACCGAGAGCGTCCCGTGCTTCAGCACCTCGCCCACCTCGCTGTCCCAGTCCAGATCGTCGGATCCGCTCCAAACACCCTGGCCCATCAAAAACGGCATGTTGTAGACCTTCTTGGCGGCCTGGATGCGGTACCGCTCCAGGAGTTGCTCGCAGACCAGACGCAGACGGTCGTCTAACAGGTCGAAGAACAGGTCGATATCGCCCTTGGAGCGAATCGCCAGGCGCGGCAGATTGATGCTCGTAAAGCTGAGGTTGCCGCGCCCGGGCGTGACCTCGTTGGAGGGGTCGTAGCTGTTGCCGATGACGCGCGTGCGGCAGCCCATGTAGGCGACCTCGGTCTCCGGGGTACCCTTATAGTACTGCGCGTTAAAGCTGGCGTCCATAAAGGAGAAATTGGGGAACAGCCGCTTGGCCGAGGTCGCGCAGGCCTGCTGGAAGAGGTCGTAATTGGGGTCGCCGGGGTTGTAGCTGACGCCCTCCTTAACGCGGAATATCTGAATCGGGAAGATCGGCGTCTCGCCGCCGCCCAGGCCTTCCTCGGTGGCCAGCAAAACGTTGCGGATCACCATCCGGCCCTCGGCCGAGGTGTCCATGCCATAGTTGATGGAAGAAAACGGCGTCTGGGCACCGGCCCGGGAGTGCATCGTATTAAGGTTGTGGATGAAGGCCTCCATCGCCTGGTGCGTGGCTTTATCGGTGTCGCGCCAGGCCTGGCGGGCCGCATAGGCCTGGATGCGGTCGGCAAGCTCCCCGGCGATGCCAAAGACCTCAATCAGCTCGGCGCGCTCACGCTGGGCGTAGGTGACATCCATCACCAGGGAAGCATTCGTGCCGGTCTCGCCCTCAACACGGGCGATAAGGGCAGCTACGGCGTCCTCCGTGCTCGTGGCGCGAACGGCAGCGACGGAGGCGCCGGCTGCGGTGGCGGGAGGAGCACAAAGGGGACGTACCCTTTTGTGTTCTGCCGCAGCGTCGCCAGCGGCAACAGCGTCAACAGCAGGGGCGTCACCGGCAGCGCACTCATCAGGAACACAAAAGGGTACGTCCCCTTTGTGCTCCTCGGTGGCGGCCAAAGCGGCCCCGGTCTCCTCCACAGCTTCTTTGCCTATCAGCAGCTCGCAGGCCGCCGCCAGGTTCTTGCGGTAGAAGCGCCGGTAGGTCTTCTTTACGCCCTCGGCCATGCCGTAATCAAAGTTTGAGATGGACTGGCCGCCGTGCTGGTCGTTTTGGTTGGACTGGATGGCGATGCAGGCCAGAGCGCTGTAGGAGGTGATGTCGCTCGGCTCGCGCAGCACACCGTGACCCGTTGAGAAGCCACCCTTAAAGAGCTTGGTGATGTCAATCTGGCAACAGGTGGTGGTCAGGGTGTAGAAGTCCAAGTCGTGAATGTGGATGTCGCCCTCGCGGTGCGCCTTGGCAAAGGGCTCGGCCAGCACGCTCATCTGGTAGTACTGCTTGGCGGTCTCTGAGCCGTACTTGAGCATCGTGCCCATCGCCGTGTCGGCGTCGATGTTGGCGTTTTCGCGGGCGATATCGTTGTCCTTGGCGTCTTGATGAGTGATGCGGTCGATGGTCTGCATCAGCTTGGTGTTCATCTCGCGGGCCCGCGAGCGCTCGGCGCGATACTTGATGTAGGCCCGGGCGACCTGCACAAAGCCGTTCTCGGCCAGCACCTCCTCCACCAGATCCTGCACGCCCTCAACGGTCGGCTCGCCTTCTATCGCGCCGGCCTCTAGCTTTGCCAGCACCTGTTTGGCCAGTCGGTCGTAGATCTCCTGCTCACGCAGGGCTCCCTGGGCAGTGAATGCCTTCTCGATAGCGTCGGTGATCTTTTCAAGCTCAAAACTCACCGCTCGTCCGTCGCGTTTGATGATACTGGTGACCATAATCTAACACCTCTTTCCTGAAGATGGTCGAGGATTCGTCCAATTCTTCGTTTGTCTGCTGTCGTATACTACTCCGTTTTGCTCAGGGCTAACCCCAAGCGTTTGCAAGCTATGCTGCGTTTTTCACAGGTAGTCCACAAGATGAACGCAAGTTAACCACAACATCTTGTGCCTGCTTCATTTCGCTTGCATAGATATGGTAGAACTCTTGCCGCCATTTTGCAAGGGGTAATTTAAAAAATGTTGAGAAAACCGCCAGCGGCGGTTGTTGGCGGCGGGCGCGGACAACGTGCCGCACCAAAATGTGAGAGAATAGACAACGGCTTGGGCGGCGCAATGCCCCGAACCTGGTCAGGTCCTGACGGAAGCAGCCATAAGGAGCCCCTGGCGAGCGCCCGAGCCACTTTTTTCCCCTGGGTTGTAACAGGACGGGCTGTGACAGGGGGAGCCATAGGGAGCCATAGGGACAGGCCATCTGGCTCTGTTCAGCATAACAGAGCCAGATGGCCTGTCCCTATGGCTCCCTATGGCTCCCCCTGTCACAGCCCCTGAGAGAACAGGCAACGGCTTGGAAGTCCTGCAATTCTTCATAGAACTGTTGCGCGACCCGCGCGGTTTTATCGCACAGTGGATAACCGACCTTGGACCGGTGTGGGTCTACACACCGCTGTTCCTAATCATCTTTGTAGAGACGGGACTGGTGGTGACGCCGTTTTTGCCGGGCGACTCGCTGCTCTTTGCGGCCGGGGTCTTTGCTGCCGACGGCGGAGGGCTCAACCTGGCAGCCCTGCTGGTCTCGCTGTGCGTGGCCGCCATCCTCGGCAACACCTCCAATTACTGGATCGGCCGCAAGCTCGGCGCCACGATTATCGCCTCCGGCAGGGTGCGTCCCCTGACCCCCGAGCGGATTGCCAAGACCCAGGCGCTGTTTGATAAATACGGCCTGATCGCCGTCGTCCTGACCCGCTTCTTTCCCATCATCCGCACCTTTGCGCCCTTCCTGGCCGGCGTGGGCAACATGAACTTCGCCCGCTTTACGCTGTTCAACTGCGTTGGCGGCGTGCTTTGGGTCTCGCTGTTCGTTTTGCTCGGCTACTTCTTTGGCGGCATCCCCATCGTTCAGGATAATTTTGAGATGATCCTCATCGCCATCGTGGCAATCAGCCTGTTACCAACGCTGATCGGCATCGTCAGGGCTCGCTTGGGGCGCACTCAAAGCGCTAAAAAGCCGGCTGGCAGCAACGCGGGTGTGGGTGCGGATACGAGTGCAGATGCGGACGGCGGCGCGGATGCGAGCGACGACGCAAACGCGGGTGCGGACGGCGACTGAAACGCCCCTCAGACCCTCAAGCCTCCACGGCAATCGGGAACAGCGACTCGTTGCTGTCGATATAACTGAGCTCCACCGTTCCCGTGAGAATGTCAACATACTGGTACGACTGGCGGGCAACGTGGCCGCGCTTGCGCTCCAGGTTCATGATGAAGAGTTGGGGGTGCGCCTGCAAGACCGTGCCCTCGCACTCGATGACGCGCGAGCGGCCAAGATTCGCCCTCAATTTAAGCCTGGTACCAATGCAGTCGATGAGCTTTAAACGAATTCTGTCTACGACTTGAGCCTTTTCTGCCAAATCCATTACTACCTCCGGACAAATATCTTAAAGTAAGCAGTATAGCATGCGCAAGGTAGCGGTTGTGTTTCCAGCAGGT
>JAISMZ010000147.1 GCA_031276475.1 Coriobacteriales bacterium | reverse complement strand
GCACAACCGGCCAGGGCACCGGTCGCGCCCAACACAAGCAGTCCCGCCGTACCAAACAGGAACTGACGGCGATCAAAGCGCCGCTCGAGTTGACGATCCTCCACAACAACCTCCTCTTTGGACGCCTACCAGCGTCACATCGTTTGTCTTTACCAAAAGTTTGAGCGCCGCAACACGAACACCGCCTTGCGGCAACAGTAAAACGCCGTTGTTATCAGCGCATCATCAGTTTAGGAGAGCAGTGTCTGATTCTCGTAAAAGCAATGAAAAGCCTCTGAAAAGTGCAGGCGGCTTTTGTAAAGACCACCTCAGGAGTTTTGGAGAAGGGCGGGAGCGCTCCCCAAAATAGGCTAAAATGCCTATAGTCGTACAGAAGCGCGAAAAGAGGTGTCAGATGGCAACCTCAAACATTGGTAAGCTCATCGTCATCGACGATGGGGCAGCAGACCAGATGATTGCTCAGATGGACGAGCAGGACGCCAACCCGCAACCGTATGTGCGCCGCGAAATAAAATGGGGCGACCCGAAGAAACTGGCCGAGGCTCTCAGCAGAGAGTATGCCAGTGAGAACTGACCTGCGCTTAAAGATACTCGCAAGTATGCCTCGCGCGACAGGCAGGATCATTTTAGTGGCCTATTGATAGCTCAATTCGCGAGAAATAATTACTGCGACAACACCACTATCAGCGGCAAAGAGATGATGGGTGATTGTTTAGAGGTGATTGAACGGGGACGCGAGTGAACACAAGACTCTATTCGGCATCATCGGACAGTATGAAAGCAGAAGAGTAATCAGTAATGAAGTGCAGGAGTATTCCGGGCAACAGAGTGCCGGTTGCCACATACAAACAACCCAGCAAAATCCCGACCAGAGATGTTTTGACAAACCCTGCCGGCCCCTGGTAGAGATGTCCTGCGCCAAATATGATGCTTGCCACAACAACGACCAGAGCAATGGGCCACGACGGGAAAACGGTCACCAGAAGAAAATAGAAAAATCCACGCCACACTATTTCTTCGCAAACTCCCGCTGAGACCGACAAGAAAAAGAACCAGGTCTTCTCTCTTTTGGTCCGTGGTATCATGATATTGGCCATTACTGAGTCGTAGTGGCTTTTTGAGGTATTTGAGTCGAATTGCAGTCGTGCCTGCTCTCTAAAAGCGGCGCTGACAAAATATGCAATAATCTGGTAGAGAAGCACTGCCAAAAAGCCACCGCACAAAACAAAGGTGACAATACGAAACCAAAGCGGACCCCAAAAATGGAATCCGCCCAGCCCAATTTCGGGGAGGCTTACATAAGAAAATGCACCTATCAGCAAAATGACTGCCAGTGGCACCCATTGTCCAATAAGACCTTTTATATATAATTTCACTCTGGTATTTTCGTCAATTCGAGAAGTTCTGGGCTTTTTATACTCGCGAATATCCAGAATTGCTCCTACAGCGAGATAAACTATCAAAAGAATCAGAAAAGCTATATACACGTATTTCACACCTTTCAAGTATCTTCGTACTGGCAAGTGGTGAGTCTCTCGCCTTAGGTGGAACCTTCCTGAGCATACTTTGCAGAAGCAGCGCAGCAGAAGCCTGTGGGATAATCCAGCTATAATATCTCACGGTTTTGCTACAGGGGACATCGTTCATGATAGCACATTCTGCCGGATACTGAAGAGAGGCTGGCTCTTTTACGGGGAGAACGGGCTGGGCCTTCAAACTATCTGCGCAGTGAATCGCCGCCGTGCTCTTCCCTCATTTATCTCCTGCCTCGCCCCTTTTAAGCAACACAGCTCATCCGGCCAACATCGTCGAGCAAAGCATATTGTATACTAAACTTATAAGTGTTATAATGCAGTAGTTGCAGCACAATGCTCCCCTGAAGTCCGACTAAGGCCGATTATGTGGCTTTACCGGAGAGGGCGAAAGTCTCCGGGAGGAGGCAATGATTATGATACGAGGAGATACGATGGCAGTCAGTCTAGCATGCCCCATCTCGGGAAACCAAAGGGACAACAACGTCGCGAGGGTCGTGGCAGGATTCAGTTTGCTTATCGCAGCGGTTGTTGTTTTAATTGCGCAATTTGCCTCAGTTGGTGTGGCCGCGCTGATAAGCGGCCTTTTGACCATCGACTTCGCAATCCGTGCGTTCTTCAAGCCTAAGTACAGCCCACTTGCAACCGTAGGCCGTGCGCTGACGTCCGGCCTCGGTCTGAAGCCAAAGATGGTCGACGGCGCACCGAAGATATTTGCCGCGAGGATTGGTTTTTTGTTCACGATATCCTCCACACTGCTTTTCGCGTTAGGCCAGGCGCCCGCTGCCTCCGTAGTGCTTGGGATACTCGTTGTTTGCGCCTTCCTTGAGTCGGCGTTCAGTTTCTGCCTGGGCTGTTGGGTCTACTCAATCCTCCCCAAAGGCGTTGCCTCCGCGCTGTCTAAAGGCATAAATTAACCCGGAGCTCACCCCTCGGCAACTCAGTGACTGTCCAACTCGATATTCATATCCACCGCTGTATTAATCCCCGCCACCTGGCCGCTGTTGCTGTACTGCCAGATGCTGAAGTCAAACTGGCCGCTGGGGTAGCTGGCGTCGTATTCGGCAAACCAGATGGCGCGGCCTTTAAGCACCTCAAGGTAATAGCGGGAGATGTCGCCGGCGTTGCCGTAGATCATCGCCCTGTGCCCGCCGGCCTCGATGGTCTCGCAGAAGGCCAGGGCATCGCTGGTAAGTTGATGGCGGGGAAGATGGTTGGCCCGGCCACTGCCGTCGCCGGTGGGCTCAAAGTCGTAGGCCACCGGATAGGCCAGTGCGCGGCCAGCGAGCGCGGCCAGGACGAACTCGGCCTCCTCGTGAGCCTCGGCCTCGTTTATCGCCTGCGAGAAGAAATAGACACCGATGGGCAGGCCGGCCTCGGTGGCCCCGCGGTAGTTATCCTCAAAATACTGATCTAGATAGACCTGGCCTTCGCTGGAGCCGCGGTAACCCAGGCGGATAAACGCGAAGTCGATGCCGTCGGCGGCCACCGAGCGCCAATTGATCGCCCCCTGATGGCTGGAGACGTCGATGCCGGTGCGCGAGACCTGCTTTCCTCCCTCGTGGTAGACGAAGCGGCCGTTTTCCTGCGCCAGATTATCCCAATCGTAGGGGCTGACATACCCGGAGGTAACACCGGGCCAAAGCCCATCAAAGCTCAGTCGCCCAGAGGCGTCGCAGGCCGTCAGCGTTGCGGCGAGCAGCAAGGCGCAGAAGGCGGACAAGGCCCTGAAGGCTATGGGATGTTCCTGCCGTTTCATGGGCACTATTGTACCGCGACTGCGGCAAACAGAGCTGCGGGCGGCGCTGCGGGCGGCGCTGTGAGTGGAGCGTCAGGCGGTGCTGGCCACCCGCCACTAAGGCACAAAGATCGAGCACATGCGGCCCTTGTCCGCCATCTTTTTGGCCAGTTCGTCAACGCTGTCATATTCAATCGCGTCGGCCAGGCAGTGCTGGGCGCAGCTGGGTGCCTCACCCTGAGCAACCCTGTCCTCGCAAAGTGTGCAGAGACTGGTAAGCGCCGGGATGTAGCGAAACTCCCAGTGCTTGCCGTCCGGCAGCTTCCAGGGGCCAAGCTCCAAGACCTTGATGCCCCACTGCCCTAAAGGCAGCTTCAGCTCGTTTTTGCAGGCCACCTCACAGGAATGGCAGCCCGTGCAATACTGGTTGTCTATCATCAGGCCGTATTGTGGCATGGTTTCTCCCTTACTCGCTCGCCTCACTGTCCGTCCCGATAGATCTTGCAGGGCATCGACTTATAATGCGTTCCAAAACCCAGCGGCCCCACTTCTTCGTGCGGAATCAGCTGATTGACGCTTACCGTAAAGACGCTGTAGAGATCTTCGGGCGGATCCTCGGGCAGCCACCAGCCGTGGTCGCAGGAGATGACGCCCTCCTTGAGTATCGGAGTCGGCTCGGCAACCATCCGGCATTTACCCCAGGGGTTCTCTATCCAGACCCAGTCGCCGCGTGTAATGCCCTGTTTGGCCGCGGTGACCTCGTCAATCTGCACCGTGGGCCACTGATGGATCTCGCGCAGCGTCTTAATCTGACGGTTCTCAGAGTGAAATGAGGTAAAACGGCGCGCACCGGTGGTCATGATCAGCGGATAGTCCTCGGCGATATCAGGCCGCGAGATAGCACTGAATTTTGGCTCGATGTAATAGGGCAGCGGGTCTTCGCCCAGGCCTTCCAAGATGGTGCTGTAGAGCTCTATGCGCCCGGTTGGGGTGGTAAAACCCGGTTGTCCATCCCCGCGCAGCAGCCCTTTCTCGTACTTTTTGTACTCCAGCTCATAGAGCCCAATAACGCGCTGTTTAAGCTCGTCGTAGGTGACCTCCACACCGCCGATCTTCTCCAATTCACCATTGATGTAGGCCTCGTCGCTTGCCCAGTTGGGTTTTTTACTGTTTGGATAAAGACGCCGGTGCAGCTCGACCATGATCTCCAGATCTGAGCGGCACTCGCCGCGAGACTCCAGCACCTTGGTTATCGAGCCGGTCTGTCCGGGCTGTGAGGAGTTGCTGTTGGTGATCCATCCAGCGTGCTCTAAAAAGGTGTTGGCAGGCAAAACAACATCTGCCAGACCGACGATGGTCGGCGTCATGAAGATGTCAGCGATGACGATGAACTCCATCTTGCGCATCGCCTCATACCAGCGCTTGTTCTGTGGCACCATGCAGGCCAGCGGGTTATGCCCAAAGATATAGGCGAACTTGAGCGGGTAGGGCTGGCCGGTCTCAAGCGTGTCCAGCGCGGCGTCGGGATGCACGGTACCGACTATCATCTTCATCGCTGGATAACGGTCGTGGCCGATGGGGTCTGCGCCTACATTGCCGTACAGCTCCAGGCCTTCCGGTTCTGCCGCTGCCGTATCGTCGCCCTTTATGGCGTCGGCCATTCCGGCAAACGTTGAAGGCTGGCCCATAAAGCAGCCGCCTGGAACATCCATGTCGCCAAGGATCGCGAACAGCGAAAGCACCGCGTGGCCGATCTGCATGCAGTTGGGGTTTTGGTCGACGGCCAATCCGATGCTCAGGGTAGAAGGCCGTTCGCTCAAACAACGGGCGGCGACGCGGATGTCTTCGGCCTCGATGCCGGTGATCTCCGCGACCTTCTCCACAGGGTATTCCTTGACCCTCGCCGCGAGCGCCTCAAAGCCATAGCACCATTTGTCCACAAAATCGTGGTCATAAAGATCCTCCTCGATGACGACGTTGAGCAGCCCCAAAGCCAAGGCCCCGTCGCTGCCGGGACGTAATTGCAGGTGGATCTCGGCGCGCGTAGCAAGCCAGTTGGCGCGTGGATCAACGACGATCAGCTTCATGCCGCGCCGCATCATCTCGATAATCGAATGCCCAAACAGGCCGTCGGCGTTTGATCGCAACGGGTCGCGCCCCCAGACGAGCATATATCGGGGGCACTCCCAGCGCGGATCGTCATAGCGTTTGAGAAAGCCGGCGGCGTTGTCGGCCTCGATATAGGAGCTGCCCATGAACCAGCCCAT
>JAISMZ010000109.1 GCA_031276475.1 Coriobacteriales bacterium | reverse complement strand
TGATCCGAGCAAGGAGGGATTCTCTGACTACGACAACTGATGTCCGCGACGAATCGCTGTTTGCACGCGTTGAGCCTTTGCTAGCACGCGTTGAGCGGCCTTCGCGCTATCTGAATCATGAATATCGCTGGTCGTCGATTGGGCCTGCGCCCGCGACCGTGACGAGCGCTTCCGCCCCCGCGCCGGGCACGCCTGTCGTCTCCACAACTGCGACGAACGCCGCGTTCACCGCCTCTGCTGCCCCCGCGCCTGCAGACTACCGCGCGGTCTTTCTCTACCCCGACACCTACGAGATAGGTCAGGCCAACCAGGCCATCGCCATCCTCCACCACATCGCCGACCAGCTGCCCGGGGTCTGCGCCGAGCGGGCCTTTTTGCCCTGGCTGGACATGATTGCGCTGATGCGCGCCGAGAAGATCCCGCTGTTTTCGCTGGAGACGGCCCGACCGCTGGCCACGGCCGACCTGCTCGGCATCACCTTACCTCACGAGCTGGCGCTGACCAATGTTTTGGAGGCCTTGGATCTTGCGGGGCTGCCCCTTTTTGCCTCCGAGCGCGACGACGCGCCCTGGCCTTTGCTGGTGGGCGGCGGCCCGCTGTCCTGCAATCCGGAGCCGATTGCGGATTTCTTTGACGTCATCGCCATCGGCGAGGGCGAGGAGCTGATTGGCGAACTGATTACCGCGCACCGTAGGCTGCGCGACAGCGGCGTCGGGCGCGCTGCGTTGCTGCGCGAGCTGGCCGGCATCGAGGGCGTCTACGTGCCCCGTCTTACGGGCGGTGCTGCGGGCGGCGCCGCGGGCGGCAACGCGCCGAGTGTCGCGGGCGGTTGCGCGCCCGATGCCGTGGGCGGCGCCGCGGGCGGCTCAGGCGACGGCGCCGCGTCCGACGGCGCCGCGCCCTTCTCCACAACTGCTGCTGCAGCTGCACCGACCGCCCCCGCTGCCCCCCAAACCGTTCGCAAGCGCGTCCTTGCCAACCTTGACGCCTGGCCGGTGATCACCGACCCGCTGGTGCCTTACGCCGAGGTCGCCCACGACCGCCTGAATGTGGAGATCCTGCGCGGCTGTGTGCGTGGCTGCCGCTTCTGTCAGGCGGGGATGGCCTATCGTCCGGTGCGCGAGCGGCAGGCCGACACCATCGTTGCTGCCGTTGAGCGCGGCCTGGCCTGCACGGGCTACGACGAGGTCTCGCTGACTTCGCTTTCCTCCACCGATCACTCCCAGATAGAGCCGCTGCTGCGCCGCCTGAGGGCGCTTTTGGCCGGCCGGGGCATCAGCGTCTCACTGCCGTCGCAGCGTCTGGACGCCTTTGGCGTGGCGATGGCTCATCTGGTTAAGGACGGTGCCCGGCGCACGGGGCTGACCTTTGCGCCCGAGGCCGGCAGCCAGCGACTGCGCGACGTGATAAACAAAAACGTTACCCAGGACGACCTGCTGGCGGCCGTGCGCACGGCAACCGCAGCGGGTTGGCGGCGCTGCAAGCTCTACTACATGATTGGCCTGCCCACCGAGACCGACGACGACATCCGGGCGATCACCGAGCTGACCAATCTGGCCTATCGCACCGCCAAGGAGTCGGTGCCCGACGAACAGCGCTCGCAGGTGCGGCTCAGCGTAAGCGTTGCGGTTTTTGTGCCCAAGGCGCAGACGCCGTTTCAGTGGCAGGGGCAGATCGCGCGCGACGAGGCCGAGCGGCGCATCGCCTTACTGCGCACGTCCGGCCTGCACAAAGGCATCGACCTGCACTGGCACGACCCGGCAACCTCGCAAATAGAGGCGGTCTTCAGTCGCTCCGGACGCGAGACGGCGGCGCTGGTGCTGGCAGCCTGGCGGGCCGGCGCGCTGTTTGACGCCTGGAGCGAGCGCTTCTCTCTGGCACCCTGGGAGGCGGCGGCGGACGAGCTCGGCCTCAGCCTGCAGGACCTGGCCAGCCGCGATTACGCATTGGATGAGCCCCTGCCCTGGGATCACATAGACTTTGCTCTGGAGAAGGAATTCCTCGCCGCCGAGGCCGCGGCCGCCCTGGCAGGCAAAACCACATCCGATTGCAGCTTTGCCGCCTGCAACGATTGCGGTGTCTGCGGCACCCTGCGCGTGGGCAATGTCTTAGGGAGGCACCGATTAAATCATTGCACGCCAGCTTCCGGCCAGGGAGCACTTAATCGAGGGCAGAGGGAAGCACTGCGCAGCAACCCGGTACACGCCCACGATTTAGCGCTACCTGACTCGGAATCTGGCGCACTCCCCGGGGCTCCCGCGAAACTTGAAAGAGCAAAGCGACTGAGTTCCGTGGGGAGGGAAGCTTTAATTGCTGCCTCCCTGGCAGAGGCGCGCCATGTCTGACACCGTCTATCGCCTGCGCATCACCTTTGCCAAGCAGGGGCGCCTGGCCTGGCTTTCGCATCTGGAGCTGGTGCGTGCTCTGGAGCGCTGTATTCGCCGCTCGGGGTTGCCGCTGCAATTCAGCCAGGGCTTTAACCAGCACATCAAGCACAGCTTTGGCCCCGCGCTGCCGGTGGGTACCGCGGGTGTGGCCGAGCTCTGCGACGTCTGGCTGATGCGCTATG
>JAISMZ010000072.1 GCA_031276475.1 Coriobacteriales bacterium | reverse complement strand
CGCGATGCCGCAGCTCCCTTTGCAAAGGGCGGCCCAAGTCTCCGGAGCCGTTGCAGCCAGCGGCGTTATCGCTCCCATACCAGTAATCACAACGCGTCTTCTCATCTACCTGACTCCTGATTCTCTTTCTTCTCATCTACGCTGCGGCTTTGTGTCGCTGCGCCGGCCATCCCTGTCTGTGCCTGCCGCGTTGCAAAGGCATACCGAGCGGGTCGCCGATGCACAACCTCACTGCATCGTCATGCCTCCGTCAACCGCGAGTACCTGCCCGGTGATGTAGCTCGCCTGCGCGCCAGCCAAAAAGGCGACCGCCGCCGCAACGTCCTCGGCATGGCCGACACGTTTTATCGACAGCGACCCGAGCAACTCCTCGTGCCGTTTATCGTCCAGCTCAGCGGTCATTCGGGTTTGGATGAAACCGGGCGCCACGGCATTGACCGTCACCTGGCGCGAGCCAAGCTCGCGGGCCAGCGACCGGGTCAGCCCGATTAGCCCCGCCTTGCTGGCCGCGTAATTCGCCTGCCCGGCATTGCCCGTAAGCCCAACGACGCTGGCGATATTGATGATTCGACCAAAACGCCTCCTGATCATCTGCCGGGCCGCGAGCCTGCTGAGGATGAAGGCTGCCCGCAGATTGACATCGAGCACGGCGTCAAAGTCCTCAACGCTCATCCGCAGCACCAGGTTGTCGCGGGTGATGCCAGCGTTGTTCACGAGGATGTCGGGTGCTCCGAGCTGCTCTGTGGTTGCGGCAAAGATCAGCTCGCAATCCTTTCGATTGGCAACATCGCCGCTGATGCCGATGAAGCGCGTGTTGTAAAAACCTGCGGCAGCAGCAACCGTACGGCAGCTGGCGGCAGTGGCGGCAGCCTTCTCGGATTGACGCGTGTAGGCGATGGCAACATCGCAGCCCTGGGCGGCGAGCGCGACGCAGATGGCGCGACCGATGCCACCGCTGCCACCAGTAACCAGTGCGACACGGCGCGGGGCGGCATCGGACGGGGCGGCATCGGCAGCGGTGGGTGTGGCTTCGGGAGCGGCTGTTGGCGTGGGAGCGGAGTCCTTTGCAGCGTTGGCCGCTGCCGTTGCCGCCGCGAGCGCCGCTGTCAGGGGCTCGACTGCTGTGCTACTCATCATCTGATGACCTCCTTAAGGTCGCTGGCGGTTTGAATTGAGACGACCTCGATATCAGCGGCTGTTTTGCGCACCAGGCCAGCCAGCACACGTCCGGGGCCGATCTCAATTGCTCTCGTGACGCCGGCAACTGTCAGATTTTGCAGGCTTTGGCTGAAGCGAACCGCAGAGGCTATCTGGCGGGCGAGCAGGCCGGGTATCTCCGCGTCATTTGCTGTCTGCCCCGTGACGTTAAAGATCACGGGGATCCGTTGTGGCTTGAACGGCGTCTGTGCCAGGCGCTTTGCCAGGCGAACAGCCGCTCCGTCCATCAAGCTGGTGTGGAAGGGGCCGCTGGTCGCCAGCGGCACGCAGCGACGGGCGCCACGCTCCATGAGCAGCGTCTGAGCGAGCACGACCGCCTGCGGCTGGCCACCGATGACCACCTGTCCGGGGCAGTTATAGCTTGTGCAGCCAAGAGTCAAGCCGCTCTGCTGGCTGACTTCACACACGGTCTCCTCCACAGCTTTTTCGGCAAGTCCAAAGACGGCCAGCATCCAGACCGGTTTGGGCTCTGCCGCCGGTGCGACCTGAGTGTCCTTTGCCGTCTTGAGTGCGTCTGCGGCCTCTGGCGTTTTTGCCGCAGTTTTGCCGCCGGCGGCCTTTGAGGCCTCCGCCATGATCGCGCCACGGTATCCGAGCAGCGCGATCAGCGTTTCGGCGTCCCAGACGCCTGCCGCATGCAGGGCGCTGTATTCGCCGAGCGAGAGGCCTGCCGCGATATCGCAGCTCAGCTCCCGTTCGCGCAGGATCAACACCACGGCAGCGGCAAAAGCGGCCATGCAGGCCTGGGTGTAGCGCGTGTTGCCAAGCAGTTCAGCGGGCGAATCAAAGCAGAGTTTGCGCAGGTCAAAGCCGGCGGCATCGCTTGCAAAGATCGCGCGCGTCTGCGGGAACTGCTCGTAGATGTCGCGTCCCATGCCGGGTAGCTGGCTGCCCTGGCCGGCAAAGAGCCAGGCTGTCTTGCCGTTGTGGACGCCGTTCATAGCGTTGGCAGGCCTTCTCGAACCTGGCGATATTCCGTCATTATCCGCGCAAATATTTTGGCCAGCGGCTCTATCTGCGTCAGCTGCCCCGCCACCTGACCGGCCATGAAGGAGCCCCGCTGTTGATCGCCTTCAAGGGCGGCCCGCCGCAGGGAGCCCAGGGCCAGCTCCTCAAATTGATCGCGACTGGCCCCGGTTTGCTCCAGTTTGAGGTATTCGCGCGCCATCTGGTTTTTCAGCAACCGCACCGGCGTGCCCGTAACGCGGCCGGTTACCGTGGTGCCGGTGTCGCGTGCCTTGAGCAGGGCGGTCTTGTAGTTTTCGTGAATCGGGCATTCCTCGCTGACCAGCAGTGCCGTACCCATCTGCGCGCCGCAGGCTCCCAGGGCAAAGGCCGCGCAGAGCTGCCGTCCGCTGGCGATGCCGCCCGCGGCGACGGTTGGGATGGTGAGTGCGGCGCTGACCTGCGGCACCAGGGCCATCGTCGTCGTCTCGCCCACATGCCCGCCGCTCTCGGTGCCCTCGGCGATGACGGCGTCAGCGCCAAAGCGCTGCATTCGCTGGGCTAAGGCGACGCTGGGTACAACTGGTATGACCTTACAGCCAGCGTTCTTCCAGGCTTCGATATAGGCGGCTGGGTTGCCCGCTCCGGTGGTGATCACCGGTACGCGCTCCTCTACCAGGACGGCTGCTATCTCGGTGACGTCCGGGGCCATCAACATCACATTGACGCCGAAGGGCCGCTCGGTTATCGCGCGCAGCGTCTGAATCTCCTCGCGCAGCTGCGCGGCACTCTTTGCGCCGGCCGCGATGATCCCCAGGGCACCGGCCTCGCTGACGGCCGCAGCAAAACGGCCGGTCGCTATCTGGGCCATGCCGCCTTGCATCAGTGGGTAACGGATTGCAAGCAGGGTGTCCAGGGTGGCCGCGGTGCCCGAGGCCGCAGCGCCTGTCGCGAGAGGTGCGGTGCTCGGGGTCGCAGCACCTGCCACGAGGGGTGCGGTGTCCGGGGCCGACGCGAGGGGCGAGGTGGCAGCCGTGATGGGCGAAGCGTCACTCACCGATAACTTATCCAACATTTAATCTCCTTTCGGGGAGGGGTTGCTGTTCGTCTTTTGGGTTTGCGGCAGGCATTAATCGCTGTCTCCCCAGGTCAGGCAGATGGCACCTGCGGTCAGGCCACCGCCAAATCCGGCCATCACCAGGCGCATTCCCGGGCGCAGCACCCTGGTGCATGCGGCTTCGTCCAGTGCCAACGGGATGCTGGCCGCGCTGGTGTTGCCAAAGCGAGCAAGATTGAGGAAGAAGCGTTTGAGGGGCAGCCCCAGTTTTTTGGCGGCGCTGGCGATGATCCGCTGGTTGGCCTGATGGCAGATGTAGAGGTCGATCTGAGCGGGCGTCAGCTGAGCCTGAGCGGTGCAGTTTTGGATGTTGTTTACCAGCGCCTCGACCGCAAAACGAAACACCGCCGGACCGTTCATGCCGATATGCTCGCGGATGAAGAGGGTTTCGTCGTCACCGTGCGCTTCGCTCGTCCAATGCAGGGGTTCGGCGCTCGGCGCAACGACTGCCGCGGCTGCCGCATCACCAAACAGCACACAGGTGCTGCGGTTGCTAAAGTCGGTGAAGCGCGAAAGCACCTCGCTGCCTACGACGAGTGCACAGTCGCCTTCGCGCATCAGTTTTGCCGCGCAGATCAGCGCGTAGATAAAACCGCTGCAGGCGGCGTTAAGGTCAAAGGCAAGGATTTCCCTGCGCAGCCCCAGGTCACGCTGCAGGCAGCAGGCCAGCGATG
>JAISMZ010000062.1 GCA_031276475.1 Coriobacteriales bacterium | reverse complement strand
GGCGATGCTCGATTCTGCCGATCGGCTGACCCAGGTCTTGGGCGTGCATTGGGGCTGGATACTGGCCCTGGTTTTGATGGGCGTGGCCTGGTTCTACTTTAACAAGACCAAACAGGGCTACGAGCTAACGACGGTGGGGGAGAGCACCGACACCGCCCGTTACGCCGGCATCAAGGTCAGCCGGGTGATCATGCGCACGATGTTCATCTCCGGCGGACTTTGCGGCCTGGTGGGGATGCTTCAATACGCTGGCGCCGACTATACCCTTACCGAGGGGATCACCAACGGGGTTGGCTTTACCGCCATCACGGTGGCCTGGCTGGCCAAGATGAACCCCTTTGGGATGGGTGTGGTCTCGGTTTTCATTGCCATGCTGGAGCGCGGCTCAAACACGATTCAGACGATCTACAAGATTCCCGCCTCGGCGTCCGATCTGCTGATTGGGATCATCTTGTTCTTCATGCTTGGCTGTGAGTTCTTCATCAATTACCGCCTGGTCTTAAGAGGGAAGGGGGTGCGCAATGCTTGATGGCGCAACTGCCCTGATCATTGCCGCCGTGCTGGCGGGAACACCGCTGCTTTTGGGAGCGCTCGGCGAGATTCTCACCGAGAAATCCGGTAACCTGAACCTCGGCGTTGAGGGCATGATGTTCATGGGCGCGATCACGGGGCTTATCGGCTCCTACTTTTATGAGCAGGCGCTGCTGGCCTCCGGTGCTGAGCCCGTCGGTGTTATCTCGGCCCTGATAGCCCTGGCGGTCTCGTTTCTTGCTGGCGCCTTTGGTGCGGCGATCTATGGCTTTTTAACCATCACGCTGCGCGCCAACCAAAACGTCACCGGCCTGATCCTGACGATATTCGGCACCGGTTTTGGCAACTTCTTCGGCGAGTATTTTGGGCTCAAGGCCGGCGGCTACGTGGCCGTTGGCGCGGCGACCAAGGCGGCCTTCGCGCCGCTTTATATACCCTTCCTCTCCGACATCCCCGTGCTCGGCAAGCTGCTCTTTCAGTACAACTGGATGGTCTATTTTGCCCTGGCGCTGGCCTTGCTGATGGCCTGGTTCTTCCTTAAGACCCGCATCGGCTTGAACCTGCGGGCGGTGGGGGAGAACCCCGCGACCGCTGACGCCGCGGGGATCAACGTCACCCGTTATCGCTATGCGGCGACGATCATCGGCGGCGGCATCTGCGGCATCGGCGGCATGTATATGTGCATGGTAACGACCTCCGGCGTCTGGGTGCACGGCTGTGTGACCGGATACGGCTGGCTGGCCGTTGCCCTGGTTATCTTTGCCACCTGGAGCCCTCTGCGCGGCATCCTCGTCGCTGTGCTCTTTGGCGGGCTGATGATCATGCGGATGTATGTCTCGATCCCTGGCCTGCCGTCGCAGATCTACGAGATGATACCTTATATTGCTACTATACTCGTTTTGGTGATTACCAGCATCAGACAGAGCCGGGAGCACGCGATGCCTGCCGGCTGCGGCTTGAATTACTTCCGCGAGGAGCGTTAGCTGGGCGGAAGTGCATAGGTTTCGCTGTCTCTTGCCCAAGTGAATAGCCTGGTGTGTTGACGGTCGCTGCGAAAAATGAGACAATCTTAGAGGTTCTTAGAAGAACTTAGAGAACCTTAGAGAAACTAAGTCACGTCCCGTTGTTTGGACAGGGACAGAGGAACAACAGATGAAAAGTTCACCTTTCCTTCCTGCTTTTGGGAATCGCCCAGCCTATCTACTTGGCCGAGATGCTGTAATCGAAGGTTTTGTGAATGGTTTGGCCGGGCCGGTCGGACATCCAGATCGCACCACTATTCTTGTTGGCCAGAGGGGAATGGGCAAGACCGCGCTGTTGCTTGAGTTTGCCAGTCGTGCTGAATCCCAGGGTTTTGTGGTCGTTCGCGTAACCGCACATGATGAGATGCTCGATGACATAATCGGAGCCATCCAGAGAAAGGGTACGCGTTTTATCAGCGCCAAATCGCGTCTGAAAGGCCTTTCCGCTGGTGCCTTTGGATTTTCATTCGGACTTAGTTTCTCCGAGGAGGTCGAACGTAGTTTCAGCTTTTTAAACAAACTCAGTCTACTCTCAGAAGAACTCGCAAGGCACGGCAGAGGCCTTGTTATTCTCATTGATGAGGTTCAGGCGAACACCCTTGCCATGAAGTCCCTCGCCAGCGCCTACCAGTCCCTGATCGGCGAGGAGAGAGACATTATTATTGCTATGGCAGGATTACTCCATGCCATTTCTCTGGTGCTTAACGACGACGTCCTCACGTTTTTGAACCGTGCGCGAAAGGTGCGCCTTGAAACCATACCGCTTAATTCGGTCAGTACGTTTTACGCAAGGGCCTTCCGTGATTTAAAGCGGACGATCACCCCTGAGGTTCTTAACAGCGCCGTCTGCGCGACCCGCGGCTACCCGTATCTCTTTCAACTGATTGGCTACTATCTTACGGAATATTCAGAATCGGGTACTGAGATCGATCAGCAAATCGTCGATCAGGCCATTGCTTCTGCCAAGCGTGACTTGATTGAGAGCATCTATGAGCCTGCGCTAAAGCCTCTTTCTAAGACAGACAGTGCTTTTCTGCAGGCCATGTCTGCTGATCGCAGCGGCGTCTCGACAATCGCTGATCTAACACAGCGCCTGAAGACAACCAGCAGCAACGCTCAAGCCTATCGCAGGCGCCTCCTCGACGCGGGAGTCATTGCCTCGGAGCGCCGTGGTGAGCTCAGCTTTACCCTTCCTTATCTGGGTGAATATCTCCGCGGAGAGCTTTGAGGGCTGCGGAGTGCCCGCATTATTTCTAAAGCCTACGCTCTCCTCTTTTGCGGTACTAAGCTATTCTCCATCTGGTCATACCACAGATAACGCTCTATAATAGCGGCTATGAACAGCAAGCAGATCATAGCGATGTGGACGAGCGCAATGCTCCAAGGGTATGCGCGGGAGAAGTCGGTTCCGGGTGATGCGCTGCCAGAATTTGCATCAGAACACGGGCTGCCAGCATTTTTGATTGACAACTACGAGCTGCTCCATCTCTATCCCGACGCAGCAGTATTCGAAGAGCTCGATAAGCATCTTTCGGAGTGCCTCTATGGCTGACATCCTCTATCATGGCTCAACTGCCTTGGCCTGCCTTACGTTTAAGGGGGCTGAAAAACATGCAATATGAGAACCCCGCCCTGGTCGCTTTGCTCACAGCCAATATTATCGGCTGGCTGGCTGCCGAGTATTCAGACAGGCACGTGGTGCCGCTGGCCCAACCTTAAGCCCTGCCCGCTACGCCTCGCGATTTAACGCATTCATTACACCTCCCTTTTACGCGCATTACCTCCATGGCCTACGCTTCTCCTGTTTGCATTTATTGTTTACAAAGCGAGAGGAGCCGGGCTAAAGATGGATGCGCCATTAACAGCAACAGCAAAACAGATGTGGAGAATACCGGAGCCACCACAGAGCGTGCGACCGGCGACAATTGAGGGGAGCCGAGCATGAAAAAGCCTCTGGCGGTACTGCTCGCCCTGCTTTTGGCCTGCGGCACCCTGGTAACGGCACAGCCGGCGCGGGTCGCTCATGCCGACGAGGTGAAGACGATTTCGGCGGCCTATCTGAACGGCATGCCGGCCATCGACGGCGAGCTGACAGAGACAGAATGGGGCGGCAGGGTGAACACGCCGATAACCACCGATCTCTCGGGCAACTCCACTCACAGCGCGAGCTTTGGAGCGCTTTGGGACTACGACTACCTCTACGTGGCGGCACAGATCGCCGATCCTGAACGTGCGAGCGGCTTTGACCCTACAGAAGGCATCTGGGGACACGCCGATCTCGTCAGCCTGTTCTTTGATTCCACGCTCCATGAGAGCAGCCCCTATATCGCAAGCGACCTGCAGATCGGCTTTGCTGCCTCGGGCGACGGCTTTGCTCCCCGCGTACAGCTTGGCGGCGGTGTCGTAAAGGACGGTGCAGAGAGCGCCCGGATACTGGACAGCGTCTTTGCCGCCTATCACGAAGGCGACAGTAGTTGGAGTATCGAGATTGCCATCCCCTGGGAGGCGGTTGGCATCGACCCGTATCTGGCCACCGAGATCGGCTTTGACATCAGTGCCGACGACGTACACAGCGATGGCAGCTGGGAGTACCTCTACTGGGAGACGCGGGACAAGACCTCGTTTTGGAACGATACCGCAGGCTTTGGCCGCCTCCAGCTCAACCGGAGCGAGACGGTACAGGCTGCAAGCGATGTCGTCTTCTCCGAAGACTTTGAGGACGCAACCACAGGCCAGGCGCCCGCCAGCTTTAAGGCGACCAAAGGCGCCGTCTCCGTTGTTGATACGGGTGGTGGTGCAGGCAAGGTGCTTGCCATTGGCAACAGCGCAAACGAAAACGAGTTCAACACAGCCCTGGCGCGTCTGCCCAAAGGCATCGGCGACTACAAACTGGAGGCCGACCTCAGCTTTGCGAACGTGCGGGACACGGGTCGCTGGTCATCGCTGATGTTTCGCGTGCAAAATGAGGATCGCCCTTACTTCCAGTTTGCGACCCGCCAAAACGGGGGTGTTGAGTTCGCCCATCGCACCGCCGGCAATGGTTGGGATGTACGCTCAAACGCGACCGTGCCCGCCTACACGCTGAACAGTTTTTCGCACCTCAGCGCTCAGGTGGTTAACAATATGGTGACGGAGACGGTCAATGACCAGAACGTCATAGAAAGCGACAGGGTAGGCGACTATCTTGCGGGCAATGTTGGCGCCCAAAGCAACTTTAACCAGACCTATATCGATAACTTCAAGGTAACCCGCATCGCCGCCGCCAGCCTGGCGGTTGGTGTTCCCAGCGAGATAAAGTCCCTCGATGTATTCACTGCCACGGTTGAGGCCGACTATACAAACGGCCCCAAGGGAATTGCGGTTGGCGCTGCCCA
>JAISMZ010000029.1 GCA_031276475.1 Coriobacteriales bacterium | reverse complement strand
TTGAAGCCTGACAAGGGGCGAGGCGTCAAGCAAACGTGCCAGTGGCACGTTTGTAGCCGAGTTCGCGAGTGAAGATTGTCTTTGGATGATGAAACCCACCATGCAGATAGATGATAGCGTTCGCACGGTATTGGCGCGGCTGGAGGCGGCCGGGCATCAGGCATTCCTTGTGGGCGGCTGCGTACGCGATGCCCTGCGCAGGGTAGCACTGAATCGAGGGCAGATGGAACCACTACGCAGCAACCCGACACAAGCCCACGATTCAGTGCTACCCAGCGATTGGGACATCGCCACCTCTGCCACGCCAGAGCAGGTTGGCGAGCTGTTCGCGGGTGTTCATAGCGGAGGGGGAGGCGCGGCTGGGGCGGCTGACGTAGCTGGCGCGGCTGGCGCGATACCGCCCGCAGCCTCGGTCGATGCGTTGGACTGGCAGGTGGTGCCCACCGGCTTGAAGCATGGTACGGTGACGTTATTGGCTCGCCATACCGCAGCTGCGGGCAATGGCGGCAGCGGCAGCGATAGCGGTGCATCTCCGGATTGTCATGATCGAGATCACAGGCAAGCTGCGAAGCACAGGCGCGACACGCGCGGCAAGAACCGCGACTGCAACGCAGGCGCCCAGAAGATCGAGGTGACGACCTTTCGCCGCGACGGCGACTATGCGGATGGGCGCCATCCCACAGCGGTCCGCTTCGTCGGCTCCATCGAGGAGGATCTGGCGCGCCGCGACTTCACGATCAATGCTCTGGCCTACTCGCAAAAAACGGGGCTGGTCGACCCCTTTGGCGGCGTTGCCGACCTCGCCGCCGGCACGCTGCGCGCCGTTGGCCAGCCGCAGGCGCGTCTGCGCGAGGACGCCCTGCGGATCATGCGTGCCCTGCGCTTTGCCGCGACCCTGGATCTGAATATCGAGCAAAATCTGACGGCCGCTCTGCACGAGGAGCGCGATCTTCTCCACAAGGTAAGCGCTGAGCGCATACAAAGCGAATTGATGCGGATGCTGCCGGGGCCGGCGATAGCCCGTGTCCTGCTGGAGTTCCCCGACGTTTTGGCCGTGGTTGTTCCCGAGATTGCGCCCACCGTGGGCTTTGATCAGCGCAGCCGTCACCATGCCTACGATGTCTGGGAGCACAGCGCGCGGGCCGTTGAGGCCGCTCCGCCCGACGCGACGCTGCGGCTGGCGCTGCTTTTTCACGATCTGGGCAAGCCGCAGACCTTTGTATTGGACGCGCAGGGGCGCGGACATTTTCCCGGTCACGCCGAGGCCTCGGCCCACATCGCCGCCACGCGTCTGCGGCAGCTGCGGTTTAGCCGGGCGGTCTGTACGCGTGTCGCCAAGCTGGTGCGCTACCATAGCTCGCCGCTCGGAGCGGACAGCCTGTCGCGCCTGTTAAAGCAGCTGGGGGCGGCGAACCTGCGTCAGCTGCTGGAGTTGCGACGGGCCGACCAGATTGCGCATCGGCAGGAGAATCTGGATAAATGCCTGGCGCAGGTGGACGCCGCCGCCGCGATGCTGGAGCGTGAAACCCTGGCAATAAGCGGTCACGATCTGATAGCGTTGGGTTTTACGCAGGGCAGGGAGCTGGGGGAGTGCCTGGAACGGCTGCGCGCCCAGGTGCTGGCCGGCACGCTGGCCAACGAGCGCGAAGCGCTGCTGCGGGCGGCAGGGATGCGGCAGTGACTGAGGCAGATCCCCTCACCGCGCACCGCGACCGTCTCACCCAAGCCCCCAGGCGGTAATTCCGCTATACTTTGGCCGTTAAAGCGAAAGGATTGTTGTGGAGGACACCGGGCTCTCTTCTCAAAATGCAAGCCTCCCGTTCAAGCGGGTGACGATCATCGGCGTGGGGCTGATAGGTGGCTCTGTTGCCGCTGCCCTGAAGGCGCTGCCGCTCGACCGTCAACCGCTGGTGCGCGGGGTGGACATCAGCGAACGCACCATCGCGACGGCCCTTCAGAGAGGTTATCTGGACGAGGCGCTGTCCAGCGATGACGAGCGCGTTGCCTCCTGGCTGGGCGCTGGCGGCAGCGTCGCCGGCCGTAGCGCAGCGGGCGCCGCCGCGGGCGCTCGTGCCGCAGACGCCGCCGCCGCCAGCGCCCCGAGCGCCAGCGAGGTCGCCGCCAGCGAGATCGCTATCAAGACCACCGCCACCTCTCCGGTAGCTACTGAGGCCGCCCCCAGCGACCTGGTCATCCTGGCAACACCGGTGGACGCGGCGGGGGAGTGGCTGCAACGCATCGAGGCGGCGGGATATGCCGGCGTGCTCACCGACGTGGCCTCCACCAAGGGGCAACTTACGGGCCAGGCGGCCGAGATTCTCTCACATCCCGAGCGCTATATCCCCGGCCACCCGATGGCCGGCAGTGAGGTCAACGGCATCGAGGGGGTGCGCGCCACGCTGTTTAACGGTGCGCACTGGATACTCTGCCCCGACGCGAACAGCGAACCTGAGGCCTTCCTGCGCCTCCACGATTTTGTCTCCGCATTGGGTGCGCGCAGTATCACCGTGCCGCGCGACGAGCATGACGAGGCCATCGCCCTGGTCAGCCACGTACCGCATATGGTGGCCAGCGCGCTGATGCGGCTGGTGGGTAGCCACGTTGGCGAGTCTCGGGAGATACTGCGTCTGGCTGCCGGCGGCTTTAAGGACACCACGCGCATAGCCGCCGGTTCACCGGGGCTTTGGAGCGGGATCGCTTTGGATAACCGCGAGGCGCTGGTTCGCAACCTGGGTGAGTTGCGTGCCATTCTCAACGATTTTGAGTCGGCGATAGCGCGCGGTGATGAGCGCGGCCTGAGAGCCCTGCTTGACGCCGCCGCTCAGTTGCGCAAGGCGATCCCCGCCACCTGGGTGCCAGATTCCGAGCGCCTGGTGGAGTTGCGTATCCCGATGTCCAACCGCTCCGGGGTGATCGCCAAAGTCACCGGCTTTGCCGGCAAGGCCGGGTGTAACATCCAATCCATCGACATCGACCACATCAACGAGGGCACGGCTATTCTCGAGCTGATCCTCACCGACGAGGGCGACCTCGGCCGCTTTACCCGCCTGTTGATAGACGCGGGCTTTGACATGAGCCTGCGGCCGCTGCTGCCGGATGCCGGGTAGGCCGCGACGGGCCGCTGTCGGTTGTCGGCTGTCGGGCGCACGTCCCGCCGCTGCTCGCCCGCCGCTGCCAGGCGCCGGGTAGGCCGCGACGGGCCACACGCCCCGTCCTCATCCACAATCAGGGCTTATTGCGGGCGATTCCTTTCGTTTGCGAACCGCCTTTATCTCCCGCGCACCGGCAAAGCCTGCGGTGCAGACGACCAGACAGACGATGGCAACAAGGAAAGCTCCCTGCCAGCTGAAGGCGCCGATGCCGGCGAACAGCGGAACGCCAACGGCATCACTCAGAGGCTTCATCAGATAGATCAATCCCCATATCTGACCGTAGTGTCTGACGCCGAGGTAGAGGGCGGTGGCGGTTGAAAAGCAGATCATCGCGGCGCTGAGGGCATAGCCAAAGAAGAAGCCGGCGACATAGAGCAACAGGCCGTCCCGGGCTCCAAAGAAGAACATCCCCAGCCCTATGAAGCAAAGGGCGTTGACAAAGGTGAACGCGAAGCGGGGTTTAAAGCGGTCGATGATCAAGCCGGCGCTGAGCTTGCCAACGATGCCGGCAAAGGCCAAAAAAGTCATGAACGATGCCGAGAAGGCGAGGTCGTTACCCTGTGCGATAAGATAGGTTGGCATATTCTGAAACGGGCCCATCTCGCAGATGCCGCAAAGCCCAAATGCGATAAGCAACAGCCAAAAGGTCGTTGTTTTTAAAGCCTGTCTTCTGGTCAGTCCGACCGTCTGATCCGTCGTCGTGCTGACGCCGTTGGCTTTGTCATCTGCGGCTGCGGCCGTCGCCGCACCGTCGGGAAGCAGGCCCAGCTCCTGAGGCCGCCATCTGAGGATCAGTGCGGCCAACAGTACTACCACAAAGGAGATGCCGGCCAGCGCGTATACGGCATATTGCCACCCCAGCGTTGTGGACAGGGCAGCCACGGTATTTGTTGCAACGAAGGAGCCGGGAAGCATGGCGCACCAGACAACCGCGGTTGCAATGCCCCGCTGTCTGACAAACCAGTTGGCCGGTATGCCGGATATTACCACGGCTCCGCACAGCGCGCTGCCCATTCCCATGATAAAGTAAGCAATATAGAACAACGTCAGTGTTCCTTCTGAGATAAAGGTCAGAAGCGAAAAGCCACCGGAGAAGACTATGGCCGCAAGGATAAGCGTTTTGCGAAGACCGATCCTCTCAATCAGATCCCCTACAAAGAGACTGCCAACCGCAGTGGCAATGGTATAGCAGGAAAATCCGAGGGCTACCTGCGTCTCGGCTGCCTTAAGCGTAGCCGTCATCGGTACCTTCAGCATACTGAACGAATAGAGCCCAAAACCTTGCGTAACCATCAGTACGAAGAAGGTCACGGCGACCATAAGCCAACCGGTGGCAAAGAAGGTACCTTGTTTTTTTAGCATCGCACTCACACCAATCAGTCAGTAAGCATCGATTATCGGTGCTTCCCATCATTCCTATCTGCGCCCTGCCCGCCGCCGCATTATCCGTAGCGATAGGAGATCCCCCGGGCGTCTCCAGGGTACTGCCACTTCTCCAAAACGGTATCCTGGGCCAAGATCCTGCAGGTTCCACACTCCAGGCATCCGGCGTAATCAAAGCTCACCTCACCTTGTGAATCGCGCTTATAAAGCGCCGCCGGGCAGCAGAGGATCAGCTTGTCCACCTCGGCTGTGCTGGGATTATCCTTTAGAATGATATGAGGATTTCGCTCATCGATATTAAACTTATCAACAGAGAGCTTCTCATCCACATTCACACTGATGGTTCTGATCATAGTGCCTTCATCCCCTTTCTCAGATCGCGGGCAACGGTGAAAAGGCCGATCCCCTTAACAGGGCCGATAACCTTGTCGCGCAGGGGTTCTACAGGCCGGCCGTCCACGCAAAAGAGCGATTTCATGATCCTGGCGGCCAGTTCTGGATACTCCTTGAATAGCCTCTTTGTCTGGGCCAGATATTCAGGAAAATGTTGATAAGCCCGCAGATCCCGCAAGACAAAACTTTCCTCAAGCAGGCTCCGATAGGTTGCCAGGTTTGCCGCTGAGCAATCGTTGTCGTCCAGGGCGGCACCGGCGGCCGTTGCCGCAATCTCGCCCGAGGCGATGGCGTAGTCCATCCCCCGCACCTGGTAACCAAGGTTGACGCAAAGCATTGCGGCATCGCCCACGAGGAGACAGCCATCCCGGTGAAGCGTGGGGATACTGCGATAGCCCCCTTCGGGAATGAGATGTCCGGAGTACTCCACCAGCTGGCCTCCCTTGATTAAAGGAGCGATTGATGGATGCGCCTTGAAGTCTTCCAACATCTGATAGATCGGTATTTCTGAGGCGCAAAGATCGGCTAAGGTTACCACCAGGCCCAGCGAGATGGATTCGCGATTGCTGTAGAGAAAGCCGCCGCCAACATGGCCCTGCGTCGCGGCACCGGCAAACAGCCAGGCCGTACCCTCGCCGGCATTGTTCATAAAGCGATCATCGATCGTAGTCTCGTCAAGTGCGATGACCTCCTTAACGCCTACGGCCAGATGACGGGGTTTTGCCCGCGCCGCCAATCCTGCCCGCTCGGACAGCAGGGAGTTGCTGCCATCGGCGAGCAGGGTGATGTCGGCACTTATCTCGTCTTCGCCACAACGTATGCCAACTACACGCTTATCATCCCAGAGCAGATCCTCCACCGTGATGCCATAGACGCAATCGGCTCCCGCCTCTTCAGCCTTGGAGCTCAGCCAGTTGTCAAAGTCTGCCCTCAGCACCGAATACGAAGTGACATCTCGCTCTCCGAGCTCTGGAGAAGTAAAACTGATGGTTGTATTTGCGTCTTTGGTCATCAACGAGATGTTTTCGCGGGTAATCTTGCGCTCCAGGGGTGCAACCTGTTCAAAGTTGGGGAATACGGCTTTGAGGGAATGCGCATATAGACGTCCACCCGTCATATTCTTTGCGCCGGCAAAGCTGCCGCGCTCAATCAACAGAACACTCTTGCCTTGCCGCGCCAACACCGTGGCAGCAACGGATCCCGCACAGCCAGCTCCCACGACCACAGCTTGATAATCAGACATTTAATCACCGCACTAACGTATCGATCAGCTCTTTCAGGTACTTCCTTGAGATCTTTCCTGAAGGGCTTCGTTCCAACCGGTCAATAAAAAAGACCCTGCTCGGTTTTTTATAGTGACCGAGTCGGGTTTCGCAATACCTGACGATATCTGCTTTTGTAATGGACGAATCGGCGGCCAGGGAGACGACGGCCACCAAGGTCTCGCCCCAATGCTCATCGGGAATTCCCATCGCC
>JAISMZ010000241.1 GCA_031276475.1 Coriobacteriales bacterium | reverse complement strand
TGACGGTTGCCCCTTCCAGGAAGGCCAGCACCTCTTCGTCAACTTCTTCGGTTGTGGCTGAGGGCTCATCGCCTGCTGCGGTCTCGGCAGCAAGCTCGAGCGCACCCGGCTCGTCCTCGGCCCCAACTGCCTCCACTACGACTTCGTCCACTTCAAAAGCGTACCCCAGGGGTTCGGTGGCAATCTCGGTGACAACAGCTTCAAACTCTTCAGTGACAGGCTCTCCAGTGGCCGCCGCGTTCTCCTCAACGCCCGTGGCTTCGGCCTCGCTGAAAGCTGACGTCTCGGGAGCCGCAGGTACTTCGGGTACTTCAGCCACAATTTCGGCGATCTCTTCAGCTATTTCCTCCTCAACGATCTCCTCAGCAATCTCCTCAGCTATTGCCTCCTCAACGATCTCCTCAGCTATTTCCTCCTCGGCGATCTCCTCAGCAATCTCTTCAGCTATTGCCTCCTCAACGATCTCCTCAGCGATCTCTTCAGCTATTTCCTCCTCAACGATCTCCTCGGCTATCGCCGCCTCGTCAACTGATGGGGCGCCATCGCGCAGTTCAGGGACCGTTGGCGCGCCATCATCAACAAACACGAATTCGGGTGAGAAGAAAACAAAGCTGTCGGAGTCAAACTGACCGTCGGCGCCAAGCAGGATGCGCGTGACCGTGCCAAAGACCGGATCGAATTCAAACCCGGTAACAACGCCGAGCCGGTTTCCGGTTTTGCTGAACACTTCGGCGCCCTTGAGCAGGTAACCGTCGGAGAGGGTCTTTTTGGCCGTTCTGTCTGTCGTAGCAAGCACCTCGCTGGTACTCTGGATGGTCAGAAAGGTATCGCCCAGTGCCAGGAGGCCCTTAAAGGGAAGAACCAGATCTGAGCCGGTGGAAGCCGAGCCGATAATGAAATGGCTTACTGCGCGGCTGTCATAATCCACACGCAGGCCCTTGAGTTTGCCCAGTCGTTTACGCTCGTCAAGAGCTACAACTTCGCGAGTGAGGATTGTTTCATTTGATTCCATGGTTGTCCTTTCGATGATCTGATGAACCGATATGTCTTTATCCAATCTGCATCCGTACTTACGTCATCCCTGCAACTCCAAAACCGTCCCGTTACGACGCAAGTACGGATTAAACAATCCATTGAGAACTGGACGGAGCTCATTTTGTGGGGTCAACGCCACCTCCCGTCGCCATTACCGATGAATCCTCAAGAACCTGATAAGTGTCTAACGATAGTAATTCGGTACGAGTCAACACGCCATTCAGATAGTGTAACCGAGAAGACTCAACTACGCAGTAACTTTCTTCCTGCAAGGCGGGGTCAACTCCGGTAGCGTCCACAGAACTACCGTCGGCAGTTTGGTATTCAACCAGTTTGGCAACAGGTTCAAAGTAAAGCCCGTCTTGCAGGGGGTGTCCAATAATCCGAACGATGACCGTTTGCTCCACCGCGTCCGCGACAATTGTTACCGGATAGTCATAGGGATTGGTGATTCGCAGGTCGGCCGTGCCAAAGACATAGGCCGCGTCCAGCCCGACCGGTGCGTAGTCAACCGTCACCGCGTGCGGATGCCTCTCATCAATCGTCAGGCCGGAGGTCAGCGCGGCGATGTAGAGAGCCGAGGTGACCTGAGAGATGCCGCCGCCTCGCGTGAGCTGTGCCTGGTCGCCGGGGATTGCGGGGGCGTCTTGAAAGTTTTGGTTCTCATCGGGATCGCCAACGGTCTCGGCAAAAGAGAAACTGGCCTGCGGTTCCAATTTGATGCCGTCGATGGTCGCGGCCGTCAGACCGATGTTTTGCGCTCGTGCTCGGTCAGTTCCCTGCGAGACTGCCCGGTATTCTCCAATCACCGTTTCCTCATAGGACTCCGTAGCGTCCTCGCCGCCCTCGCCGTCGTCCTCGTTGGAAGTGTCGGTCTGCTGATCTGAGTCGGACGACGCGCTGCTTGACGAATCGGGCAGCTCTTCAGCCACAAGCGGTGTGTTCGTGGCGATGGCCAGATACACTGGTGGCGCCAGGCTGCAAGCCAGAAGTAACGCTATGATCAGCGGCGACTGCCACGGAGCTGGCTTTCGGTGGTGGTATTTCTGCTGCCGCTGTGCCATCAGAGCATCCTCAAAATTGCGGAGAGCTTCTTCTCCTGAATCGGCTGCAGGGTTCCGCTTTCCTGAAGTATCAGCGCCAGTCTCCTGACGTCGTCTTTTTGACCGGCCTTAAGGTAGGCGTTCATCGCCGCAAAGACAGACTTATGAATCAGATCCAGATTGTCGGTATGATAGACGCTTTCCTCAAATAATTGCGCCGCGGTGGCGTGCGCACCTTTTTGCTTGTAGCTTTCGGCCTGGTTGTAGTAGCTCTCAAAATGTTCTAGAGGCTCGGTGCTCGCCTCGGTCTGCGGAGGCTGTGCTGCCGGCTCGGGTTCGGGCTGTGCTGCCGGTTCGGGTTCGGACTCAGGCTCGGGCTGTGCTGCCGGCTCGGGCCTGGGTTCGGGCTGTGGAGAAGGAACGGGCTGCGCAACAGGTTCAGGCTCGGGCTGTGCTGCCGGTTCGGGTTCGGGTTGTGGAGAAGGAACGGGCACAGCCGCAGTCAGATACTCCACCACCGGCTGCGCTATGGGCTCTGGCGCGAACTCGGGCTCGGACTGCGTTGCCGGCTCTGGTTCAGGCGCGGGCTCGGGCGCGGGCTCAGGCACGATCTCAAAAGCCAACTCATAGCCTGATTCGGACCCAAACTCAGGCAGGGGTGTTGGCTCAAGCGAAGGTGAAGCGCTCACATCGGCTATTGGCTCAAGCGCAGGCGCTGTCCCCGGTGTTGGCTCAAATAAAGGTGAAGCGCTCACGCCGGCTGCCGGCTCAAGCGAAGGTGGCGGCTCCGGCAGCCTTGTGGCCTCCGCGGCTTCCGCATCACCAGCCTGCTTTGGCCCTTTTGCAGCTTTTTGGTGAGCGGCCGGTTTTTTACTGGCACGAAGCCTGAGGAGCAGATATAGTCCAATGGGTACCACGAGACAGAGGGCGGCAAAAAGCGGGAACAGCGCGGTGTTGCCCAAGCCGATAACGACGACATAAAACAAGATTCCTATCACGATCAGCGATGCGAAGGCTATCGCGGTAGCAATTTTTTGGCTGGTGTCTCTGCTTAATAATACGCTGGCGATGAGACCAACGATTATTATACCGACAAGCACAGCCACACTTACCAATGGATCCAGCACGAGCTACTCCCATCTCGTTGTCAACTAACTAAGATTGATTATAACACGTCTGAAAGAACAGCCATGCAGCTACACAAGATTTATCGAGAAAATTAGATTCCGCACCGGCCTACTTGCAGTTTTCGCGCTATTTGACGGACCGCAACGGGATATCTATACTTTGATTGCCGTTTATTTAAAGATTGTAGTCAGGTGAAGCAGAAAGCAGTTAATGAACAGAGAGTCCAAAAAAAGACCGCAGCAAAAAGAGCCGGGGAAGGCAGGATACGGGTGGACGTCGTTCATTCCGGCAGTCCTGCTGTTCTTGCTTTCGGTGGCCTTTGTGGCTGTCATTGCGCTGTATGATTCCGCGCCGGCGTTCGCCAACAGTATCAGTCGCGTTGAGTACTCGATACAAGACGTCAACGGTATGAAGACGGTGAATTACATGCCGATTCTCGCCGAGGATGTTAACTGGGAAGAGCTGAGCGACGTTGAGCGCGCCGGAATTGCCCGCTTTGCCATCAGCTCAGCTGCCCGTCTGGCCAAAGAGGACGGCGCGACGGACTTTAATACCATGGGGCTTTCCGCAGATGGCCGTCAACCGGTGTTTCTTTACACCGATGGGGAGATGTTTACCCTCTACCTGAACGAGGAATCGTACACGCTCGCGCTGGATGATTCAGACGGCGCGTGAGGCAGCTGTCGTATCGAGCCTGTCGCGGGGCCTGCAATGATTTACCGGGGCCTTCCGGGGCGCGCTCCATTTTCAGGGTTACTGTTTCTGATATATGTTACTTGACAGGTATCAATTAGCGTCTTACACTACACCCACAATCAAAGCTGTATCGCCAGTTTTGGAAAGGAATAAAAGTGTCTGACCGGTATTGGTGAGCAGGCGATAGTCCGGCCGTGCAGGGCGACAGAAGGTGGAAGCACGGACGATAAGGGCAGCTGATCGGTCGGTCCAGTAAGGGCAGAAAGAAAAGGCAGGTAGGAGCAAGTAGGAGTCGACTGGCATATGCCGTCGTCCAAATACGCCTGATCGCGTGTATGCAGTTGCAATTCCGCAGTCTCAAAAAGAATCATGAACGAACAATTGAAGCAATTCCTCAAAATCAGGGCCGAAAAATCGGAGCCTTCGAGCGGAAAAAACAAACTACTAAAGACAATAGCAAAAATTAAGCCACAAAAAGGTAGACAGACCAGAAGAAGTCGTCTGAAGATAAACAGGCGCCTCCAGGTGACCTTTGTCTCGACGATCTCGCTGCTTTTGCTCTCGGCAGTTCTCGCGCTCATCGTTGGGATATCCGCTTTTGCGCCAGCCTTTGCCGGCAGCATCAGCGACATCGAGGTGGCGACCCAGCAGACCAGCGGCGCGACCACTACAAACTATATGCCGATCCTCGCGGAGGGCATCAACTGGGCAGATCTGAGCGACGACGAACGTGCGGGAACTGCTCGTTACGCGGTTAATTCGGCCGCTAAACTGGCCGAACAAAATGGCGTGACGGACTTTAACGTCATGGGGATCTCGCCAACCGACAAGCAGCCCGTCTTCCTCTACACCGGGGGAAAGACCCTGAGCATTCATCTGGATGGCACAAGCCAGACGATTTCATTGAACGAATAAATGATAGAGGAGTCAGTAACTATGAGTACCAGGAAAGAAACTATTCGGATAAGTGACGCACGGCCTCAGCGCAAAATGGGCCGGCTGGTGATCTGCGGAGTGGCATTCGCGGCCCTCTGTCTGCTGGCGGTCTGCATGGCGGGCTGTCTTGCGTCGTACAGCGACTCTTCCGGGTCATCAACAAAGCGGGTCGCACAAAGCTCTGCGAGCGGCTCCGGGCTTGTTGTGGAAGATACATCTACTGTTACGGTTGAGATTAATGAAGAAACAGGAGAATGATAAAAATGACTAAAAAGATGGGGACTGATGATCCCGGATGGAAGAAAGCACTGGTAGTTTTTATCAGTCTGACGCTTGCGGTCGCACTGATTCCTGCCGCGGCGTTTGGCAAGGACGGCCTGTTTCCGCAGGATGCGGGCCAGTCGGCGCCACCCGCTTCGGCCACACCGCCCGAAGGCGGCGCAGCGCCTGACGGTGCGGCAGCGGCAGGCGCGGCGACCGACGACACTACGGCAAAACCGGGAGAGGCGCCAGAGCAGGGCAGTAACGAGACGGCTGAGCCTGCCGAAGAAAAGGACGCTGCCAACCCGACAGCCGATTCCGGCGACGGCAATGCCGGCGACCCTCAGACCAAAGACGGCATCGCCCCTCTGGCCACAGGGGATCAGGAGGTCTCCGACTGGGAGACCCTTAAGGCGGCCATCGAGAACCCCTCAATCACGCGCATTATTTTCTCAAAAAGCATCCAACGCAGTGGCGGCGCCTCATCCAATAACGACCTGCCTCTGATAAAAAGAAATCTGGAGATAGACGCCCGGGGCTTTACCCTCGACTTTCGCGACAGCGGCTCGACTTCGGTGATCGACAGGCCGGGCATCAAACTGGCTCCCAGTATTGCCGCTCAGTTCACGATGAAAAATATCACCATCTCCCGCCCCGGCACGACGAGCTACAGCGTCATAGGCTCCGTCAAAAGCGAATCGCCCGCTGCTTATGCGGCGTACAATGAGTCCAACCTGCCCACCAGCAGCGGCTGGTCGGTCACCCTGGAAAACCTCCAGAGCAGTGCCAGCTCGGTTCCCGAGGGCGGCCTGATATCGGTTCCCAATGGCAAGGTAAGCTTTGTGGGCAACGTCAACTGGAAGAACAACGGCGCCTACTACATCGTCAATGTTCGTGAGGTGCTGTTTACCGAGAACTCCAAGGTCTCATTGTCCAATTTTAAACGGGCCATTCACTCTGCGGTCGCCAATTGCTCGGTTACCGCGGAGAAGAACTCCGACGTGCAGCTTTACAGCCGCGATGAGCAGACCGTCTGGATGCACGCCAGTAACAGCTCCGCAGATATGCCGCCTGCGGCAGCGGGCAATGTTAACCTTACCGTTAAAGATGGCGCCATGCTCGACATCACCGGCGACGGATACGGCACGGGTGAAGACGGCGCGACGGTCACGTTGGTGGGCTACAGCGGTGGTTATACGGTCAGCGGCGGCGGTAAACTCAGCGTCAGGAGCCTCTGCGGCATGGCGGGAAGGCCCAACACCTCGGGCCTTGGCGGCCAGCCGGCGCTGATCTCCCAGATTACCAGCGGTATCTTCAATGTCAGCGGCGAGGGCTCCGAGCTCTTCTTGGATTCCTATGGCACCAGCAACGACTATGGGGCGACCATCCGCTTTCGCCAGGGCGGCGGGCAGCAGTTTAACATCAGTGATAAAGGCAAGGCCGTAATCATCAAGCGGGGACGCAGCGGCGGCAATCCTGTTGCGGCCATCCAGTTTGGCACGGCTCCGAACAACGCGTTTCGCGTCAGTTCGGGCGGCGTTGTTCACGTGGAGAACTTTGGCAACGGCACACCGGCCGACTCGGGTGGCAGGGGTGCCAACGCGGGCATCCAATACCTCAGCTCCAACTTTATCTTTGACGTCTCCGACTATCGCTCGGCCATCGAGGTGATCGCCCATCAGGGGCCGGCAATCGACGCAGAAGGCCAGAAGGATGGCTCGGTTACCCTTGGTGAGGGGGCAATCTTTCTCGCTTCGGGTCGTACCTACGCTGCGCCTCCGGGCGATGCCCACGGTACGGCGGGAAGGCTCAGCGCTGTCTTTGTTGCCGGCGACAACTTTAAATTTACGGCAACGCGACCGCTCTTCTACGACTTTGTAAACAACCGTCCTGGCGGCGGCAGGATATTCAGGGCCGGCTCTGGCTCCACGTTCTCCTCCACAGGTTCTGACGTGGCGTTTTGGGGCAACGGGACGAACGGCAGGACACACAACCCCGTGTCTGGCGACCCTTATCGGGCCTGGACGAATATCAGTTATACGATGGGCGGCGAGGACTTTAGAAACCTGTCGTCGTCCAATGATTCCAGCTTCAGCACCGACCTCGCAAGCCTTGGCTCCAACGGGATGATTCCCTATACCCGCATCTGCGGCAACAACGCCTCGCCGATTTTTCACGAGCTTTTTGCGGCCTCGAATGCCGATAAGTATGTTCGCGGCCGTGTAACCGTGCCCGAGGGACTGAACACCGAGGGCCGCGGTGCGTGGACCGGAGAGGTCTGGAGCGAGCTTGAGGTAAAGCCAGCGGGCGACGGGCCGGCCTATAAAGTTATCGCGGGCTCGCTGGAGGGCGAAGATGTCTATCTCAAGCTTGACGATACCGACAAAACGCATGTTGACGGTGTGATGCGCTATGAGAAGGGCAGCTTTCTAAACACCGGCGATACCTACCGCGTTCTCAGAGTCTGGCGCGGCGACAAGGATCCGAACGGCAAGACCCATATGACCACGCCGGCAGAGATCAGCGCCACCCCGATAACCGTTGTGGATAAGACACCGCCCACACCACCGGCAATCACCAGTCCGTCTAAGATTTTAATGAGCGGTCGGGCGAATGTCAGCGGCAGCTATACCGCGGTTGAAGCGGCCCACAACCCCGAGCTGACCAAAAGCATCCACGCGGTCCTCGTCAGCGGCGAGCGGCAAAGCGTGATCAAGTCGGGCGAGGATATCGTCTACGCCACGCTGGATGCAACCAGGCACACCTGGAGCTATACGATACCGAGCGCGGTAAGCGAGACGTTAAAGAAGGGCGACCGAATATATTTTGTTGCCACCGACGAAAACGGTAACGCCAACCCGATAGGCGAGAAGGCCTACCACGACGCGGTGTTCGCTTCGGCAAACTTCCTGACCGTGGCCGACGGCCCCACGAGCTTTACCAAGGGCATTGTTGACCCTGCCGATAACAGCAAGACGCTGACAAACCTGACGCTGAGTGACCCCACCCAGCCGATAAGCTATCGTCTGAGCACGACGATGCCCGCGGATATGAGCGAGATAAACAGCGTGGAGATACGCGATGTGATGGGCGACGGCCTGACGCTCAGGCAGGAGGGCGGCACGGCGGCCAACGTTAAGGCGACGATCACTCCCGGAGCGGCGGGAGCGCCGATTCCCACCATCAGCTGGGATGCGGCTACCAAGACCGTCTCGGTAAAATACGAGGTGGGCACTGCGGCCCAGAAGAGCGCACTGCAAAACAAGACGATCACCATAGACGTCACGGCATTGCTTGAGGCCAAAGACGGCGTTTACGCAACAACAGCCAAAAACAGCGGCTCACTGTACCTTAACAACGATAAGAACTACGAGATAACCGACCCGCCCACCGTCACCCTGAAGGGCCGTATCAGCGGCATCCTTTTTGAGGACAGGGACAAAGACGGCATCAAGAGCGCCGGCGACCCGGTTTTGCCCGGCAAGTCGGTCAGCCTGCTGGATGCCTCGGGCAACCCGGTGGCAAACGCCACCAGGCAGACGGCGGCCGACGGCAGCTATGCCTTTGATAACCTGGAGCCGGGATACTATTTCATCAGTGCTCAAGCGATAAGCGGCGCCGGCTTTACCACGCAAAAGCCGCTCACCGAGCCGCTCGGCAGCCATGTGGACAATCTTGGCAAGAGCCACCGGTTAACGATAGCGGCTTCCAGCAAGAGCGGCCTGAACCCGGTTGCCAACGCCGGATACGCGGTGCCTGAGGTGACCCCCGCCGACAAAGGCGGTCTGGCCAAGTCGCTGGTCAGCGTTGACGGCAAGGCCACGGCCGGCCCTATAACCAACAGCAACGGCGAGCTGGTCTACAGCGTCAGCTACACGATGCCAGAGAATACCGCCGGCTACAACCGCCTTGAGCTGGTTGATGTCATGGCCCCCGGGCTGGTGCTTAAAGGCGGTGCCCTTAACGCCGCAAACGTGGTGGTCACGGCCGAGAAGAACGGCAGCCCGCTGACGGTTAATCCGGCGACCGGCTACCCCAGCTACACGGCGGGCAAAGACGGCGACAGTGGCAAGATGGTGGTGACTTACCGCTTTGCAGACGCCACGGACTTCTCCAAATTGCAGGGCGCAAAACTGACGATGACTATCACAGCAAATCTGGAGAAGGTCAACGGTGCCTGGCCCACCAGCGTTACGAATATCGGCCGCCTGGTGGTTAACGGTGGCGAGAGCACAACGCCGCCGCAGACGATAGACAACATCGGCCAGATCTTTGGCACCGTCTTTAGCGACACGAACCGCAACGGCCAGCTGGACAGCGGCGAGGCCGGTCTTGCGGGTGTCAGCGTTGCGCTTAAGAAGTGGGACGCTGCCGCCAACGGAGGCAAGGGAGATTATCTTGCCTGGCCCGACGGCGCCAAGAACACGCAGATTACACCGGCCACCGGCAATTACCGGTTCTTTGTACCCGCGGGCAAATACCAGCTGGTCTTTCCCGCGACGGTAAACGATGGGGGCATCACGACCAACGGCACGGTGAGCGGCAACACGCGCAGTGCGCCGGCGAGCGGCGTGGTCTCCGACATCGAGATCGCGCTGGGCGACACCACCGCCCAAAGCGAGGAGGTTCTGGCGGGTTATAACAAGCCCAACCCCGACGTTGTTAAGAAGATGGGCGATTCGTTTGCCAAGAAGGTCAACGACGGCGCGGGTAACTGGGTTGTCAATCGCAGCATCACAGATAGCGCCGCCCTGCTTGAGTACCGCCTCAGCTTCACGCTGCCCGGCAATGCCAGCGACCTGGCTGGATTCTCCTCGGTAAAGATACAGGACCTGATGCCTGCCGGCCTGATGCTTGCCGACGGCGCGGATGCCGCTGGCAATGTTGTCGTTACGATTGACGGAAAGCCAATCTACACCTCCACCGCCTCCGGCGCAGACGCGCAGTCGGGCAACAGCGCTTCCTTCAGCTTTGACGTCGCTGCCATCCAGGCCTGGAAGACCAGCGACCCAAGCGTACTCGGCAAGGAAGTGGCGATGACGGTTAAGGCGAAGCTCGTCAAGGTGGACGGGAGCTATCCCAGCACGGTGACGAACAAAGGCCAGCTGCTGGTCACCGGTGCCGACGCCTTAGGCGACCACGAGCTAACGGTTAAAAACAGCGCCAGCGTCAGCGGTACGCTGTGGTATGACAGCAACGGCGACGGCACGATTTCCAGCGACGAGAAAGGCGTTGGAGCAGACCAGATCGTCAGTCTCTATGCGGCCAGCGACACAGCCTTTAGCAAGCCTCTGGCCACCGCCAAGACCAATGCGGACGGCAAGTTTACCCTCGCGTCCCTCTCTGACGGCAACCCGATTACCGCCGGCAGCTACGTGATAAAATACCCAGCGATCGTTGGCCACCACTTTGTACTCGGCACTGGGGTGGGCGGCGCGACAAACGTTAAGAGCGCGACGGGCGCGAGCAACCCTATCACGCTTGACCTCGACGCCAATCAGCGCACGGTGAGCAACGCCGGTTACAGGCAATCAAGGTTCATCGACCCTGACGACCCGGACGCCTTTACCAAGAGGATAATCAGCGCAAGCGGCACGGCCAGCATCGACACAGGCGGCAAGGCGGCAACGACGACGGCGCCGCAAAGTGACGTCTTCACCTATCGGATTGCCATTAAAATGCCCGCGCAGCTGTACTCCTACAGCACGGACACGGGTGCCAACAACGGCATTGAGATCCGCGACGTGATGGGCGCGGGCCTCGTCCTTGCCGGCAGCGAGAGTGCGGTGCTGATAAAGGCCGACGGCAACGAGATCAGCGGCCTGGCCCCTGTGGTTGCCTGGGATGCCTTTAAGAACACCCTGTCGGTAAGAATCGCGGCCGCCTATGCCAGCCTGAGCAAGCTCGAGAACAAGACGCTGACCATCGACATCCCGGCCAAACTGCAGGCTGCGGACGGCCGCTATCCGGCATCGGTAAAAAATGACGCCCAGATATACCTGAACGGCGCCACGCAGCCCGACACCTTGCTGCCCGAGGACGGCAAGCCCAGCATCCACGTTAAGGGCGCCATCAGCGGCGTGCTGTTTACCGACGCCAACGGTAACGGCATTCATGACAGCGCCGACGCCGCCGAGACAGCGCTGGCCAACAGAACCGTGACGCTTTATGCCGCCGCCGACCTGAAGACCCCCCTGACGACGGCCAAGACCGACGCCGTCGGTGCCTACCGGATGGTCGTCGACGCCGGCAGTTACGTGGTTCAGGCCCCCGCCGAGGATGGCTATGGCTACACGAGGCTCGTGGACAGCGCCAGCCGCGACAAGGACAAGGTCTATAGCGATGTGGATAATAACGGCTTCAGCGCCGCGCTGAGCATCGACCGCGCCAGCAACGGCGCAAACCTGGCGAAAACCGCCAACGCCGGCTACGCAAAGCCGCAGCTGAACCCCGACAGCGGTGCCTTTAAGAAGGATCTGGTCGCGGTGGGAGGCACGGCCACGACCGGCCCGATTCACGATTCAAACGCCGATCTGACCTATCAGATAAGCTATAAGATGCCAAAGAACAGCGCCGGCTACAACCATCTTGAGATCCTGGACATCATGGACGCCGGACTGGTGCTGAAGGGCGGTGCGGTAAGCGATACGAACATCGTGGTTACGGCCACCGCCGCCGACGGCAAGGAGATAAGCGTCTCGGGTACGGCCAGCTACACAAAGGGCAGCGGTGCCCTGGACGGCAAGATGGTCGCGAGTTTTCGCCTGGCCGAGGACACGGACTTCTCCAAACTTGCTGAATCTACTATCACTATTAAGATCATCGCCAATCTGGAGAAGGTCAACGGCGCCTGGCCCACCAGCGTTACCAACACCGGCCGCCTGAGCGTTAACAACGGCGAGAAGCCGCAGCTGCCCGACCAGCCCAACACCGAGGAGAACAGCGGGCTGATCCACGGCATTGCCTTTGTAGACAGCAACCGCAACGGCGTCCTTGACGCCGGCGAGCAGGGCAAGTCCGGCGTTGCCGCAACGCTTGAGGTCTGGAACGGCTCGGCCTACGTCGCCTACGCGGCGAAGGCCGGCGACGTTGCCACGACCGACGCGCAGGGCGCCTATCGCTTTGCGGTGCCCGCGGGTAAATACCGCCTGAAGTTCCCCACGCCGCTTGAGGGCATGGACATCACGACCTCCGGCGCGGGCTACGTGCCGGCAACCGGTGTTGTGGAGGAGATAGTCATCGCCCTGGGCAGCGCCTCCGAGCAGACCCGCAAGTTAGATGTTGGTTACAATACTCCCGATCCCAGCACGGGTGGTGAGGCACCGGTGATCACCTTTACCCAATACCCCCTGGTGATAAAACAGACCCCCTTTACCTCCCACGTTCTGTCTGCCGAAGAGCTCAAAGCAGCCCTTCAGGTTACCGACAAGGAGGACTACCCCACCTGGTCTGACACCGACGGCAAGGCCCAGTCCCTGTATAAGGGGATGGTGGTTGCGCCCCTGGGCGCAGACGGCAAGGCAACGACGATAGACAGTAAAAACATCGGCGTCTACAAGGTGGGCTATACGGCGACGGACTCTGCCGGCAACAAGACCACGGAATATCGTGCCGTGGTGGTAGATGACGGTCGCTATGTGATAAAAGACGAAAACGGTGACGGCGTAAACGACATCATCGTTGGGGCGCGTAACTTCATCGTTCAGCAATCCGCCGTGCAGCGCTCCGAAGACGCGATTAAAAGCCTGTCGTTTGCCGAGGCCTACACCACAAAAGGCGACAGCGTGGAGGTGGTGCTCAAAGGCGGCATCCCCGATGGTTACCAGACCGGCAAGGCCCCGGCCGGAAGCTACCCGTTTACCTGGCAGGCCAAAGGCCACAGCGCAGAGAAGGCGATCACCGGATTGGTGGTGGTGGCCGATAAGGTGGACCCCGGCACGAAGGACAGCCAATACGGCATTTATGCCTCAAACTTTTTGGTGAACACCGTCCAGGCCAAAGAGGTACTGCAAAATGACAGTTTTGCTGACAAGGCCCGCGCACACGTGGTAAAGCTTGTGGAGACGGCCGCAGACAAGGCGCTGCTGATAGCTGACCGCGGAGGCTTTAAGGCCGAGCAGGGAAGCTACCCGATAACCTTTGCCATAGAGGGCATCCCCGCCACCTCGCAGAAGGTGACGATTAACGGTGTTGTCTCCAACGGACAGCCCCCGGTAATCTATGCCCAAAGCCCCCTTGAGGTCTGGATCGGCAAAGGGGAAGCGCCTGCTGGGGCCATCACGGCCGACAAATACACGCCCACCTATGCCGTCAGCGCCCAGGATCGCGACGGCGGCGGCCAGGGCGATCCTTCTACCGCAGATGACGACATCGCCTAAGACATCACGGCAGACGTCAAGGCTGAAGCAGTTGGCCCTGCGGTGGACACCAAGGCGCCAGGCAGCTACCACGTGCACTTCTCCGTAACCGACGCCGACAACAATACCGCCGAGGCCGACCGCATCGTGGTGGTAAACGACGGGCGCTACAAGGTAGGCAAAGGCCGAATACTGTCTGCCTCCTCCTTTGTCATCGCCTTAAAGGATGTTGCTGCTGACGACGCCGGCAAGCTTTCGCAGGTGCGCGGAAAGACCTCTGTGCGCCTTACCGCGGGCGCCAACGAGTCTGCTTCGGTGCGAGCTGGAGACGTTTTGCCGGCGGATCAGACGCGCTTGGATACGGGAGGCTACACCAACAAGGTGGCTGTCTATCCGATAACGGCAACCGGCACAGACTTTCCCTCCACAGCACCTGCCATCACCCGCAAGGTATCGGCTGAGGTCGTGGATAAAGACGTGGTTGTCTTCGTGCCCGGAAAAGAGCTTCCCGGAGCTGCGGCGAGCGCTGACAGTTACTATGTCTTTGGCAACAACATCGTGCTCACCCCCCTTCAGGCTGACGCCATCCAAAAAGATGCCGATGCCAACGCGGCACTGCTCAAGGCGCTTGGTGCCGGCGGGCGCAAAACCGAGGCTGACGGGACTTTGAGCAACCTCGATACCATCGTCGCGGATGCTGGCGGCTTCTTTGAGCGCAAGACCGACGAGCAGGCCACGGGCAGCTACAAGGTGGTGATAAGCGACAGGGACAAAAACGCCTCGGCCACGCTCAGCGTTACGGTGGGCAAAGGTGCTCTGCCCGAAATAGTCGCCATTCCCACCCCTCTGGTTGTCCCGGTGCGCGACAAGGCAGGACTGCTTACCCCCGCAGAGCTGATGGTCGGTGTCAGCGCCAAGGACGCAGAGGACGGAGACATCACCAGCAAGGTGATAATCGACCAAAACGGCGACGGCAAGGCCGATGAGGTAAAGATAGACGCCAGCGTGCCCGGTGTGACAAAGGTCACCTACTCGGTTACCGATTCCGCCGGAAACACCGCCACGGTAGCGCGTGCGGTAATAATAGACGACGGCTCGTATCGCTACAACGCCAACTACATCCTGCGGGCAAACTCCTTCATCATTCGCCTGAGCGATGTTGCCACAAAGGACAAGGCCGCCCAGATAAAGGAGCGCTCCGAGGCGCGTGCCTGGAAAAGCGACGGCACCGAGCTGGCCAAAGAGAAGATAAATGTGGATAAGGACGGCGGCTACCAGAAGGTCATCGGCGAGTATCTCGTCACCTTAAACCTGCTTGACGACCCCTCTCTTATCCGCAGCATAACCGCCAAGGTATACGACGATGGTAAAGAAGGCAAAAATGGGGACCGCTACTCCATCTTAGGAGAGAACTTTGTGATCAACGTCCCAGACGCCAATGCGACAGCCGCAAAGACTGCCGAGCAGATAGCCTCTGAGCTGATTGCCCGGGCCGGTGTGAAAAGCTATAAACGAAGCGGAGATATGTCCTTTGAGCAGGGGAGCAAAAAGCTCGTCAGCGCCACCTTGCAAGGTAGCGGCGAGAGCTTTGCTTCGCTGGCCGGCAAGCTCAAAGAAGGCGATAAGTTCAACGTCACCTTCTGGGTAGACGAAGACCATAGCGCCACCATCACCGTGGTGCTTACCGTCACCAACCGCACGGCGCCGGTGCTTTATGTGCCGCCGGTAAAGGTTGTGGCCAAAGACGCCACGTTTGCCGAAGGGGCGTTTGATGATAAGGCCCCGAGCTACCTGCAAGGTGTTTACGCCACCGACTCAGAGGACGGTGCGCTGCCCGCCTCGGCAATCAAACACGACAGCCCCGTGGACAGCTCCAGAGAAGGCGCCTATAAGGTCACCTATAACGTTACGGACAGCGATCATAACCGTGTGGAGCGCTCCGGCATGGTGCTGGTAGGGGATTGGCTGGTTGCTCCCGGCGACAAACATATCATCGCCGGCCACTCGCCCGTGCGGCTTAAGCTCAGCCAGGTGGCCGCCGCCAATGCGGATCTGAGAAAATCCGCGGGTGTATAGGCCTGGAAGGTCTCCGATGCCAGCTTTGTGCAGACCACGGTAAAGCCCGAGCAGATACCGGAGAAGGCCGGCTCCTACACGGTACGCTTTGCGGTACAAGACGAGCCGGCGACCCACCTCGACGTGACCTTTATCGTTGATGACGACCGCGTTGCGCTTACCTATTACGGTAATGGTGCGACGTCAGGCACGCCGCCGGCCACAACCCTGCATCAGGCAGGCACTCCTGCCGTCGTAGCCGACCAGGGCGACTTGCGGCGCAGCGGCTACAGCTTTGGCGGCTGGGCCTTAACGAGCAACGGTGGCGCGGCCTACCAGGCCGGTCAGACCTTTAAAATCTATGAAGACGTCAGGCTCTATGCGGTCTGGAATCAGATTCCCACGCCTCCTGTGCCTCCCCCGCCCCCACCTCCGCCTACGGTAATCGTTTCGCCACCACCACCGCCCAGCGTGATCGTTCAACCACCGGTTGTGGTGCCGGGGCCGGGCGCGACAAACGTTGTAGAGGTACCGGTTCCCACTCCCTATGAGGTGCAGGTGCCTGGCCCAACAGCACCGGACGCATCAAGGCCAAGCAAGTCGCTTAAGGACAAACCGGTGCCCCGCTCCACTACTTCTGATAAAACGTGGAGTCTGGTCAGTCTGCTGCTGTCACTTATTGCCTTCATGGCAGTCGTCGCCTTAACGGTTGCCAGCTTTCGCCACCGCAGAGAAGACGAGAGAGCGGTTGATGACGAGGACCTGCGCAGGAGGCTGAACAGGATCCGCCTGTTCACTGCCGTAATCTGCCTGCTTGGCCTGGTGCCTGCCCTGGTATTCTTCATCCTCGATTCCGTGACGGCCAGGATGGTGTTGATCAACGCGCACACAGTATTTGTGGTGATTGCCTTTGCGGTTGTCAGTGTGTTGATCGCAATTCGTCTGATTGTTGGCAGGTCGCTTGCCGATGATGATGACGACGACGATCGGAGGTCCGGTACGTCCACGGGCGGTTATATCGCCTGAGTGCAGGATGAGGAGTTGATCGGAGTGCCTCTGTCTCCGGGATGCGACATCAGTCGCATCCCGGAGAGGGGACGACTCTTTCAGCGCCATGGGGACAGGCCCTCTGGCCCTGTTTTGGGGGGATGTTACGGGGGGACGAGACGACACAGAAGGGTACGTCCCTTTTGTGTTCCTGGGGGGACGACACAGAGGGACGGTTCTTTTGTGTTCCTGGGGGGACGACACAGACGACACAGAGGGACGGTTCTTTTGTGTTCCTGGGGGCAAGCA
>JAISMZ010000202.1 GCA_031276475.1 Coriobacteriales bacterium | reverse complement strand
CCAGACCATTGCCCAGATAGGAGCCCAGCGTGCCGCAGATGCTCACCGTCGCCGCCGCCTCGGAGAGCCGCTCAAGCTCGGCGATGCTGTTAAAGCCGGCTACCAGGCGTGGCTTCATGCCAAAGACCGCGAGGGCTTCGCTGACGTAGGGCAGGGAGCTGCCAAAGAACTGGATGACGTTGACGATGTTGGTCTTGCGTTTTGGCGGCTTGACGATCCCGGTGAGAATGGCGTGAAAGGCGGCGTCAAAGCCGCTGGCCCAGATCTTGGTCTTAAAGCCCTCGCAGGACACCGGAACCACCGCGATGCCCAGCTCCTGGGAAAGCTCCGCGGCCAGGCTGACGATGTCTTCTCCAATGATCGCACTGACGCACGATGAGGTGATAAAGACCGCCTTGGGGTTGTATTTGCCCACGGCATAGCATACGGTGTCACGCAGTTTGTCCAGCCCGCCAAAGATCGTGTCGCTTTCGTTCATGTCTGTGGATAAGGCCATGGTGTCGCTTTGCGGGCGGCCCTGCATGAAGTTGCCCCACCGCCGGGCGTGATAGCTGCCTACGTTGTCGGCCGAGCAGCCGATAGGGGCGTGCGTGACGATTACGGCATCGTCTATCTGGCTCAGGTACCCTTGAGCGCAGCCATTCATGCAGCCGCTGTTCTGGCTGAAGCAACGCCTGCCCTGCCCCTGCCCACAGCCGCCTGTCTCGCTACCGATGTCGGCGGCGCAGCCATGATAAAGACTGCTTGAACCCAATCGTTCCTCTCGCACCTGTACTTCTACAACGCTGAGATTAATGGCCATTAGATGCATACCTCCCGGTAATCAAAGTCTCGTTGTTCAATGTTTGGAATAGCCTCCAGAAGCGCCCGCGTATAGGGGTGTTGGGGTGCCAGGTAGAGCTGCCGTGCCTCACCCTGCTCAACTATTTGCCCCTGATACATCACCGCGATGCGATCGCAGAGGTAATGGACGACCTCCAGGTTGTGGGAGATGAACAGCATCGACAGGCCCAGCTCGCGGTTTAATTTGGAGAAGAGGTTGAGGATCTGCGCTCCCACGCTGACGTCCAGGGCGCTGGTCGCCTCGTCGGCGATTATCAGGCGAGGCTGCAAAACCAGGGCGCAGCCGATACAGACTCGCTGTTTCTGGCCGCCGGAAAGCTCGCGCGCCCGGCGGCTGCAGAGGCTGGCGTCAAGGCCGATCAGATCGAGTACCTCGGCCACACGCGCCGCCCGCCGCGCTCGCGACCAACCGTGGATGCGCAGGGGCTCTTCCAGCAACCAGCCGACCTTGCGGGCGGGGTTCAGGGCGCTGGCGGGGTTTTGAAAGACCGCCTGGAGCTTGTGGGCCCGCCCACCGCGACCGTGCTGCGCGACGTCCTCGCCGTCAATCAGCACCTGCCCCTGAAAGCTGATCAGGCCCAGCAGAGCCTTGCCCAGGGTCGTTTTGCCACAGCCGCTTTCGCCCACCAGGCCAAAGACCTCGCCTTCGTTGATCTCCAGGTCGATCTCGTGGAGTACCGCTTTGCGCGTCTTGCGCTGAAGCAGCCGGCTGGCGGGCTGCTGATAGCTGCTGGACAGACTCCGAACCTGAAGTACGGGCGGTGCCGGACTCCTCTGTGGCTCGGACGCCTGCGGTATCGGGCCGATCTTTCGATTGAGGCTTCCCGGCTCGGGGTTTTCTGGCAGCGGATGCTCCTCCAACGCGGGGTCTTTCTGTGTTTCAGATACGTGCATATTCCATCTCACTTTCCAGGTCATTGAGAAAGCATTTAACGCTGTGGGTCTCACTGAGATCCAGCTCCGGCGGACGTTCGCTGAAGCAGAGCGCTGAGGCTCGGGGACAGCGGGGCGCAAAGGCGCAGCCGGCCGTCTTCTCGCCAACGGCGGGCACCCGCCCGGGGATGTTGGCCAGGGGCGAGCCTTTACTGTGCCGTGTGGGGATAGAGCCGAGCAGTCCCTTGGTGTATTCGTGTACCGGATGCCAGAATATGCTGGTCACCGGGCCGCGCTCAACAAAGCTGCCGGCATACATCACCAACAGGCGGTCGCAGATCTGATTGATCACTCCCAGGTCGTGGGAGATGAAGAGGATGCTGGTATCCTGCACCCGGTTGATGTGTCGCAGCAGCTGCAGTATCTGCGCCTGGGTGGTGACGTCCAGGGCGGTGGTCGGTTCGTCGGCGATCAGCAGGCGCGGTTTGCAGATGATCGCCGTGGCGATCATCACCCGCTGAAGCATGCCGCCGGAAAGCTGATGGGGATAAGCTCTGAGCAGTTCCTCTGGTTGCGGCAGTCCCACTTTGGTGAGTATCTCCAGTACGCGTTCGCGTACTTTGGCCGCGTCATGCCAGCCGTGCAGCAACAGCGGCTCGGCCACCTGGGTGCCGATGCGCAACAGAGGATTCAGCGAGGTCATCGGATCCTGAAAGACGATAGCGATGTCCTTGCCGCGAATCTGGTTTAACTCGCGCGGCCGCGCCCTGTCCAGCCGCTGGCCGGCGTAGCTGATGCTGCCGGCTACGACCTCGATGCCGGGCGGCAGCAGACCCATCAAGGCCAACGCGGTAAGGCTCTTGCCGCAGCCACTCTCGCCAACGATGCCAACTATCTCACCCGTTCGAACCCTCAGGCGGATATCCTCCACAGCCAAAAGCCAGGGCCTGCGCGGGCGCGAACGGATGCCTATCGAGAGATGCTCAACGCTCAACAGCTCAGACATCAGCAGTACCTCCTGCGAATACCTTCTCCAAGAAAATGAAACCCCAGCACCAAAAGCATGATCGTCACGCCGGGGGCCAGTGCGCACCAGGGGGCGTTGAGCAGGTAGCTCTGAGACTCGGCCAGCATCCGCCCCCAACTGGGCGTTGGTGGCTGTATCCCCAGCCCCAGATAACTCAACGCGGCTTCTGCCAGGATGGCGTTGGAAAGCCCTATG
>JAISMZ010000103.1 GCA_031276475.1 Coriobacteriales bacterium | reverse complement strand
CGGCACCACCGGCGTGGAACGGGTCGTTTCTGGGGACATCAGCGGACACAGGGACGGTTCATCCGTCCTGGGCGGACACGACACAGAGGGACGGTTCTTTTGTATTCCTGGGAACAAGGTTTCATCACAGGCAATGGTTTTCCCAGGAACACAAAAGAACCGTCCCTCTGTGTCGTGTCCGCCCAGGACGGATGAACCGTCCCTGTGTCCGCTTTTGTCCCCAGAAACGCCCCGTTCCACGCCGGTGGTGCCTTTGCAGTCCTTCTCCAAAGCATTCATTTGCGCTGCCCCAGACGCAGATCCAGCCCGGCCTCCACGAGAATGCGATCCTCGGGCACGGTGATCTTGATGTTATCGCGCGGGCCGGGTACCAGCAACACCTTACCGCCGACGCGTTCCACCAGCGACGAGTCATCGGTGCCCACAAAGCCCTCGGTGAGGGCGACGCGATGGGCCTCCAGCAGGGTCTCGCGCGAGAATACCTGGGGGGTCTGCACCGTCCAAAACGACGAACGGTCGGGTGTACCTAAAATGCTTGAACCACTAACAATTTTTAGCGTGTCGATAGCCGGGTAGCCGACCACCGCCCCATCGGCGTCCAGCGAGGCGCGCAGCGATGCCAGTGTGTGTCCGATCAGCTCGGGCGTTACCAGCGGTCGCGCGCCGTCATGGATGGCGACGAACTCAAAGTTTTCCGGCACCCGAGCCAGGCCGTTAAACGATGACTCCTGGCGCAGGTCGCCAGCCGGAGCCATGACCACCTCGGTGACAAAGGGAAAGGCGTCGATGGCCTTGCGGCAGTACTCCTCCATCCGCTCCTCGGGGCAGACAACGACTATCAGCCCAACATCGGAGACCGCGTCAAAGGCCTCGGCGCTCCAGGTGAGCACCGGCTTTCCCTTGATGGTGAGCATCTGCTTGCCGCCGGGAACGCCAAAACGCTCACCGCTGCCCCCGGCGAGGATCACCGCGGCCGTGTGGGCGTTTTTGGCAACACTGCCCGGCAGCGTGGTTAGTGATGCGGCAAGTTTCTCAAAGCTCTCCCGCTTGAGCATCAGCTCGGGCGCGGCCAGAACCGACGGCCCGGTAACCGGGTCGCTGGAGGCACTGATCGGCCTGTCTGTCGCTGGATCGGGCATAACTGAAGCTCCCATCGCAAGGTCACGTTGAACAGGGATTATATCATGCGCACTTGCCGGAACCGTAACGCAAATCGGGCAGCGCCGCGCAAGCGCCCAGATAGGCCGCGACGTGTCGCGCGATAACGCAAGACGAGTATAATACCCAGTGAAGCGCACAAATTGAGAAGGGAGTGTCGATGGCCAAAAGCATCCAGGAACTCTACCGCGAGCTGCTCGATGTGCTTGCGAGTGGCGCTGCGGCAGCCGTAGTCTCGGAATACCGTTTAGACGGCAGCATCAGCAAGCGCCTCGTGAGCGCCGACGATGCGCGCGCCTGGGCGGAGATTAATCAACTGGAGGCACGACCTGATGCGACGGCCAGCGGCCCGGTGACCAGCATCGTGACAAACGCGGGGGCAGCCACCGGCACTGACGCGAAGGCAGAGTCGTCTGTCGAGACGGGCGCTGTTACGAGCGCGGACACCACCTCGGCCGCCCCGGCAGCCATCACGCTCGTCGAGCACTACACCACCAAACCCCGGATGCTCATCCTTGGGGCCGGCCACATTGCCGCGCAGCTGGCTCCGATTGCCAAACAGGCGGAGTTTGAGCTACTGATCTACGATGACCGGCGAAGCTTTGCCAACGCGGAGAACTTCCCCGATGCTGACAGCATCATCTGCGACGGCTTTGACCAGCTGTTCAAACGCGTGCAGCTGCGCGCCACCGACTACGTGGTGATCGTCACCCGCGGGCACAAGCACGACGCCGATTGTCTGCGAGGGATCCTCGCGGGCACGGAGCCGGCCTATACGGGGATGATCGGCTCGCGGCGGCGGGTGGCCATCGTCATGGACCAGCTGCGCGACGAGGGCTACGACGCCGAGCGCATCGCACGCATCCACTCCCCCATCGGGTTAAAGATCGGCGCGGTGACCCCCTTTGAGATTGCCATCTCGATAATCTCAGAGATCATCCAGGTCAAGCGCCTGGAACGTGGCGGCGGCGAGCTGGCCTCCTGTGATCCGGATATCGCCGAGGTGCTGGCGCGGCGCGGCGACGATTTTGACGCGCTGATCACCATCTATCGCACCGAAGGATCGGTGCCCATCGACACCGGCGCCAAGCTGGCCATGACCTATACCGGCGAGCTGGCCGGAACCATTGGCGGCGGCTGTTCGGAGGCCGAGGCGATGCAGGTCGCCCGCGAGACGATACGCGGCTCCGGCTCCGGCGGCTCCGCGAGCAGCAGCAGCGCCCCTGGCTCCGCGAGCAGCAACGGCGCCTCCGCAGGCAGCGCCCCCAGCACCTGGCGCACGCACAGCGTTGACATGACCGACAGCGCCGAGCAGGACGGCATGGTCTGCGGCGGTATGATGCAGGTGCTGATCGAGCGAATCGGCTGAAGTTGGCGGTCGGCGGCCACTGACTTCATGGTCGGGCAGCTTCGCGGCCAGCCAGTTGCATTTTTTGCGGCAAGGGTCTATTGTAGAGACGTGACGAGTGTTGCCGCCCCGGTAGCATTTATCCAAAGGAAAGCAACCCGCAAAGGGCACCGATGCGTGAAGAATTTGCAGGATCCGAAGGCTGGCGTTGTCTGCGTTGCGACGCGGCGCTGGTGCCGGGCAAGACGACTCTGAACTACCTCAACCGAGACTTTGAGGCGGAGTTGATGCGCTGTCCTACCTGTGGCAAGGTCTTCATCGGTGAAGCCTTAACACAGGGCAAGATGCTTGAGGTCGAGAGATCTCTTGAGGATAAGTAAGTTGTGCAGCAAGGGAGACGAGAAAGAGAGGTAGTCATGACGGAAAGAAAAGGCGTTTACATTCGCGCAGTTCGCTAAACACCAACACGAAACACTGGCAGAAGCGAGATAATCAGAAAAAACCTGAGATTTGGAGGAGGTGAAGACAACGCACCTCCGTGCGTTGTTGCAACTTATGGCAATGAGTTTGCTGATAACACCGAGACTTTGCAAGGACTGCGGCACCTGCGAGTCCGTCTGTGACAAATATGCCGTTGACGTATTTACCTTTGAGGACGGCTACAGCGAGATATCCGTTCCAATCACCTGCATGCACTGCGAAGACGCAGCCTGCTTAGACGTCTGTCCGTCCAAGGCGCTCTACCGCGACGCCAATTCCACCGTACTCGTAGACGCCGAGAAGTGCCTGGGCTGCAAGATGTGCGTTAATGCCTGTCCCTTTGGCAACATCGAGTACAGCTACGCCAAAAAGCGAATCCTGAAGTGCGACCTTTGCGACGGCAGCCCGCTGTGCGCCAAGTACTGCCCAACGCTGGCGATTGAATACGTCAGTGCCACGCAGTCTAACCTGGCCAAGAAAAAGGCGCTGGCCTCAAAATTTAAGGGCCTGCTGGAACTGGCCTGAGACGGGCGCCTCGGCGCACTACTTAAAGAAGGGAACGGAGGCTCTAAGATGACTGAGACAACAGTACTCAACACGAAGACCATCAAGAGACGCTTGAAGATAAACGGTGTGGAGCAGACCCTGACGGTGGATCCCGAAGCCAGCCTGGCTGCCGTTTTGCGCAACCAGTTAAAGCTGACGGGAACCAAACTGGGCTGCGACGGACTGGGCGAATGCGGCGCCTGCACGGTGCTTTGGGACGGCCGCGCCGTGCGCTCCTGCAACTACACTATGGAGCGCCTGCCCAACGACGCGGAGATCATCACCATCGAGGGCATTGGCACGGCCGATAATCTGCACCCCATCCAGATCGCCTGGATGGTACACGGCGGCGCCCAATGCGGCTTTTGCACCCCCGGCTTCATCGTCAGCGCCAAGGCGCTGCTCGACGCCAACCGCAACCCCAGCCGCCAGGAGGTGCGCGAGCACTTTCAGCGCAACCGCAACCTCTGTCGCTGTACCGGCTACAAACCGCTGGTAGACGCTGTGATAACCGCCGCCAAACTGATTCGCGGCGAGGTGACGGCCGAGGAACTGTGGCCGCAGATCGAGCCGGGTGCGAGCCTGGTGGGCTCCGCCGCCATCCGCCCCTCGGCTCTGGCCAAGGTTACCGGCACCTGGGACTTTGGCGCCGACGATGTGATTAAGACCCTGCCCGAGGACACGCTGCACATCAAACTGGTGCAGGCCAAGGTCTCCCACGCGCGGATACTCTCGGTGGACACGCGCGAGGCCGAGAAGGTTCCCGGCGTCTTTCGCGTGATAACCGCCAAGGACGTGCCGGGCACCAACCGGATAAACGGCCTGGCCTTCCCCGCCAACCTCGGCGACGGCAAGGAGCGCCCGATCCTCTGCGACGAGAAGATCTTCCAGTTTGGCGACGCCATAGCGATGGTGCTCAGCGAGAACCCGGCGATTGCCGAGATTGCCGCCGAGAAGGTCAAGGTGGAGATCGAGGAGCTGCCGGCCTATATGAACGCCCTGGACGCAATGGCACCGGACGCCATCGAGATTCATCCCGGCACCCCCAATGTCTACTTTACCAACGGCGTGGTTAAAGGCGATGAGGTTGATCCGCTCTTTGAGAAGCTCCCCTACGTGGTAGAAGACGACTTCTACATCCAGCGCCAGCCACACCTGCCCTTGGAGCCGGACGTCGGTTACGCCTACAAGGAAGACGACCGCCTGGTGATCCACTCCAAATCTATCGCCCTGCACTTTCATGCGCTGATGGTCGCTGAAGGCGTGGGCATCGACGCCGAGAAGCTCGCAATTGTGCAGACCAACGCCGGCGGCACCTTTGGCTATAAGTTCAGCCCGACGATGGAGGGTCTGCTGGGCGTGGCCGCACTGGTCACCAATCGTCCGGTCTTTCTGACCTTGAGCCAATACCAGCAGATAACCTACACCGGCAAGCGCAGCCCCTGGTTCGTCAACCTAAAATACGGTGCGGATAAGGACGGCAAGCTGGTGGCCATGAAATCGCACTGGATCGTCGACCACGGCCCCTATTGCGAGTTTGGCGACCTCTTAACGATGCGCGGCCAGCAGTTCATCGGCGCCGGCTATGACATCCCCAACATCCGTGGCAAGGGCGAGACGGTGGCCACCAACCACGCCTGGGGCTCGGCGTTTCGCGGTTACGGCGCTCCCCAGAGCCTGTTTGCCACCGAGGTGCTGATAGATGAGCTTGCCGAGAAGGCCGGCATCGATCCACTGGAGTTCCGCTATCTAAACGTCTATCGCGAGGGCTCCAAGACGCCCACCGGCTCCGACCCCGACGTCATCTCCTATCCGCAGGCCATCGACACCCTGCGCCCGATCTACCAGAAGGCCAAAGAGGCGGCCAAGGCGGCCAATGCCAAAGGCGGCCCGGTAAAACGCGGTGTAGGCGTCACGCTTTTGGAGTACGGCTGCGGCCTGGACGGGGCCGATCACTCCGAGGCCTGGTTGGAGATAACCGAAGACGGCATGAAGCTGGGCGTCTCCTGGGAGGATCACGGCCAGGGTGCTGACATGGGCGCGCTGACCGCCGCCACCGAGGGACTGAAGCCGCTCGGCCTGGACTATCGCAAGATAGAGCTGGTGCTAAACGACATGCGTGTGACCCCCAACTCCGGACCGGCCGGCGGCAGCCGCTCGACCGTAGCCACCGGTAACGCCATCCGCGTGGCCTGCGAGAACATGCTTAAACTGTTGGATAAGGGCGACGGCAGCTACCGCAGCTACAAAGAGGTCATCGCCGAGGGCCTTGACCCGCACGTTGACGGCAGCTGGGACGCCCCCAAGACCGCCACCGATGTTGAGACCGGCCAGGGCGACCCCTTTGCCAGCTTTATGTACGGTGTGCTGCTGGTAGAGGTCTCGGTGGATACGCTGAGCGGCAAGACCACGGTGGACAAGATGACCATCGTCTCCGACTGCGGCGTTGTTGCCAACTACCCGGTGCTGGAAGGCCAGCTCTGGGGCGGGCTGGTGCAGGGCATCGGCCTGGCACTTTCCGAGGACTTTGAGGACATCGAGCGTCAGACGACCCTGCGCAAATGCGGTATCCCGCAGATCGCCGACGTGCCCGATGAGATAAACATCATCCATCAGCAGACACCGCGCCCGCTCGGCCCCTGGGGCATGAGCGGCGTTGGCGAGATGCCGATTTCGGCACCGCACGCCGGCGTCATCAACGCGATCTACGACGCCTGCGGTGTGCGCGTAACCGAGCTGCCCGCCTATCCGCAAAAGGTGCTGGAGGCGCTGAGCTAGCAAAGATTTGTGGAGGAGAACGACGGCCTGGCGCGGTTGCCAGCGTCTTCGTTCTCCTCCAAATGGCCGCACCTGGCCGCACCTGGCCGCGTTTGACCGCACCGACCCCTGGCACCGACCCCGACCCATCGGCTTTTGATGCCAAACCCCAACCCGGTGAGCTGTGATGGCTGTAGATAAAGGACTTTTTGCCCAATACGAGGACTGCCTTCAGGATGAGCCGGCGGCGACTACGGCCCGCTGTCCGGTGCATGTTAATGTTCCCGAACTTTGCGCTGCGGTAAGCTCTGGCGATTTTAAGGCGGCTTACCAGGAGCTGCAAAAACGCGTCCCCTTTGCGGGAATCGTCTGTCTGATTTGCGATCATCCCTGCCAGGAGGCCTGCGTGCGTCGCGGCTTGGGCTGCGGGGGTGGCGAGGGCGACGGCGGTAGCGGGGGCGACGGCGGCTCGGGCGGCGGCGACCTCGGCGGCGGCGGCTCGGGCGGCGGCGGCAACTCTGGCGATGCCGACTCTGCCGACGGTGCCGTGAACATCGGCGAGCTGGAGCGGGCGGCCGTGCGTTATGGTTTTACGCCGCTGAAGAAGAAGTTTAGAACCTCAAAGAAATCCGGCCGAGTCGCGGTCGTCGGCGGCGGCATCAGCGGCCTGAGCGCGGCCTTTGACCTCGACCGCCGCGGTTTTGCGGTGACCCTCTACGAGCGCTCCGG
>JAISMZ010000090.1 GCA_031276475.1 Coriobacteriales bacterium | reverse complement strand
TCCGCCAAGGTGGAGCAGAGCGTGGTCGCGGCGCTCAGGGAGAGCGCGGGCGATCATCTGAGTGAAGACGAGCTTAACGCTGTTGTAGGCGGAGCCTGCTTTCTTGGCCGCAACGAGGGTTGTAGCTTTTGGGATTAGCCCTCAAGTACAGCTGGTTTGGCAAACAACGCATTCCCGTACCGGGCGTGCGTTGTTTGTTATCTGAAGAGAACTACAGGCAGCACCGACCAAGAGGGACAAGCCCTAGATGATAAACAATCCTTACAACATCCAAACAATACGCTGGTCGATAACCGGTCGCTGCAACCTCAACTGCAAACACTGCGGGATGAGCGCCAACAGCAGCAGATACCACGACCTTTCCTTTGACGACTGCATGAAGGTCATTGACCGCTTTGTTCAGGCCGACATCCCCGAGGTAACCATAACCGGCGGCGAGCCGCTGATCAGAAAGGATTTCTGGCAGATTATCGACGCCCTGCAAAGCCACGGCATCGCGGTGCCCAAACTGTTTACCAATGGCCTGTTGGTAAACGATGGGTTTCTTCAGGAGTGCCGGCGCAGAAAACTGAACTGGGCCTTTCACATCAGCTTTGACGGAGTGGACTGTCACGACTGGATGCGAGGTCTGCGTGGCATAGAGGCGTCAACGATTGACGCCATCAGGCGGATAAAAGCCGCCGGCTTTGAGGTGAATGTAAAGACCACGCTGAATACCGATAGCCTCGGCCATCTTATTGACACCTATCGGCTGCTCAAAGACCTGGGCGTGGGCTACTGGAAGGTGTCGCAGGCCCTGCCCAAAGGGAACTGGGAAGGCCACGCGGAGGATAAATCCGTCCAGCTTGAAGCGCTGTATGCCGCCTATCTCGATCTGATTCGTGCCTACCGGACAGACGGTATGCCGCTGACGCTGCATATCGCTGGCTTCTTTACCAATTTTAAGGGCGCGTCGGAGTGGCGTTCGGAATACGAGAACTTTAACGGCTCCCAGGACGCGCTGAACGTGCCTCTCTGCCTGAAATGCTGGGGCCGCCTCTATCTGAGCGTTGACGCTAAGCCGCTGCCCTGCATGGCTCTTTGCGATGCCTGTCTAGAGGACTCCACGCCCTCCCTGCTAGACGCTCCCCTGGCAGAATGCCTGGCCTCATCTGAGGTGTTCTCGTTGATGAACCTCAGGTTAAAACAGATCCATGACCGCAATCCCGATTGTGCCAGCTGCCGGTTCAACCTCAGATGCGGGCCTTGCCGGGCGCTTGCCCTCGCAGAGAGCGGCAGCCTGTTTGCCCCCGATCAGGGTGCCTGTACATTCTGGAAGCAGGACTATCCCAAACGGATCAAAGAAGTGATAGAAGAGGTGGCGTAATCGATACTTCAGAGGTTACTTCAGCGGTCGATCCTGCAAAACGAGTGCGTGACCCCTCGTCTGAGAGCGCTGCCCTGCCCGCCTATGCAAGGCTGGCGGATAAGTACGGACTGCGCGGCTGGGAGTTGCTGCCCTACGCCCTGATCGATTTTGACAAGGGCAGTAGTACTTTTTTGGATCGCCCGGACTTTGAGGCCCTGGCAGCATGTAACGGTCTCAGCGATCTGGCGCGTCAGGGCTTATCCAAAAAACAGCAGCAGGTTATCGCATCAGGCATTGCCAAAGGCTTGATCGAGCCCCTGGAGCAGCCCCGCGCGATCGCAGAGGCACAGCGCTACCGTAAAGCGCACTGCCGGTATATCCAGGCGGCGGAATGGTCGATAACCGGATACTGCAACCTCAAATGCAAACATTGCTACATCAGTGCGCCGCAGGGCGTTCATGGCGAGCTGCCCTTTGAGAAGATGCAGGAGATCATCGACCAGCTCTCTGCGGCAAACGTTGGTGAGGTAATGCTGTCCGGCGGCGAGCCACTGGTCAGAAAAGACTTTTGGCAGATAGTCGACGCCCTGCGCGAGAAGAGGATCGCAGTAACCACAATCGGGACAAATGCCCTGCTGGTAACCGATCAGTTTTTGGCCCAGTGTGAGAAGCGCGGCATCATCTGGGACTTTAACATCAGCTTTGACGGCGTGGGCTTTCATGACTGGCTGCGCGGGGTGGACGGCGTTGAGGCCAAGACGATCGAGGCGATACGGAGGATCCAACGGGCGGGGCATCGCGTCAGCATCAATACCGCATTGCACCGTGAGAGCCTGGTGTCGCTTATGCCGACCTACCGCCTGCTGCGCAGCCTGGGTGTTGATGGTTGGAAGACCTCCGCGATAGCCAATACCGGCAACTGGACAGAGGTTGACGACAAGCGTACGCTTCAGGACGCAGTGTTGTTTGAAAAATACCTTGAGGTGATTAAACAATACCGCAACGACGGTATGCCCTTCCTCATCCAACTGGGGGGCTATTATTTAAACCCGCCCCATAGCGAGCAATGGATCTCCCCTCATGCCTGCCACGACGGCAGCGATGCCGTACTGCAAAAACCCCTCTGCGCTGGCTGTCGAACCGCAATCTACCTCAGTCCAGAAGGCAAGTTCCTGCCCTGCATGGCCCTCTCGGGTACCTTTGTGGAGGAGAACGCGCAAAGCATTCTTGAGCTTCCCCTGGTTGAGCAACTCGGAAATTCAAAAGCATTTGATTTAATGAATATGCGATTAAGCGAGCTTCACAGGCACAACGCAGAATGCGCGGCCTGTGAACACCGTTTGGAATGCGGCACCTGTCGCGCCCTGGCCTTAACCGAGGATGGCACGTACTTGGGCGTTGACAGGGCGGCCTGTGCCTTTTGGCAGCTAAACGCAAAGGAGCGTATTGGTGCCCTGCTCGCAAAGACATAGCCGCTGTTTGTTGATTAAAGAGGAAAGGCGGACGCAATACCCATGTCCCTGCAAAAAGATGTCTACCTTGTTCACGCGCCAGTCGCCTTCATCCATCAACCGAGCATCGCCCTTGGCATCTTAAAGGCGAGTCTGGCACGCAGGGACATCTCATGCGCGACGGATTACGCAAATATCCGCCTGGCACAGATGATCGGCCTTAAGGATTATGCTCTTTTGGGGCACAGCCATCTGATAAGCGCCGAGGTTCTGTTCTCTGAGGCTGCGGGATTTGGCGGCCCGGCCAGCGACGCTGCCTATTTTGACTGGCTGCGCGGGATATTCCCTCACAAACTGCCCGAGATGGCGGAGCTGGAAGCCGCGTTTTATCGGTCAAAGCAGCAGCTTGACGCGTTCTTAAAGCGCACCGCCCAGACGATACTGGCCCATCGGCCAAAGATCGTGGCAGCATCGCTGTCGTTTCAGCAGAACAATGCCAGCTTTGCCATTCTTAAAACCATAAAAGAAATCGCGCCGCAGACCATAACGGTACTCGGTGGGACGCAGTGCGCGGCCAGCGCGGGAGTGGCCTTGAGCAAGTACGTGGCGTCTGTCGATTATGTATTCTCTGGTGAAGCAGATGATGCCTTTGCGGAGATCTGCCAGGCACTGCTCGCAGAGGAAGGGCCGGTGGATCTGGAGCAGCTGCCCTACGCAACCATCCGCAAGGGGGACTACTGCGGCGACAACCTTCCCTTTACCCTGTACGCCAACATGCAAGACACGCCGATCCCCGATTACGACGACTACTTTAAGACGCTTGAGGCAAGCAACCTGGGCTCCCTGGTAAGTCCCACACTTATGATTGAGGCTTCCCGCGGCTGCTGGTGGGGTGAACACAAGCCCTGCACCTTCTGCGGCGAAGGTGGGTTTAGGCAGAAATACCGGACAAAGACAAGCCAGCAGGTATTCGATACCCTAAAAACACAATCGGAGCGCTATGGGATAAAGCGGTTCTGCTTTACCGACAGCATCATGTCCCGAGAACACCTGCAGAGCCTGACCACTCTTCTGATAGAGGCGGACGCCGGTTACGATATGTTCATCGAGGTTAAATCAAACATCAGCGCAGACGACATCAAACAGTTGCGCGATGCCGGTTTCTGTTTCTTGCAGCCGGGCATAGAAAGCCTGCAGGATGATTACCTGCGTCTGATGAATAAGGGTAACCGCGCCATCAAGCACGTCGAGTTCCTGCGCAACTGCCGCAGTTACGGCGTGACTCTGGCCTGGTCTATCATCCTCGGATTCCCAGGCGAAAGGGCCGAGTGGATGGACGAGCTCTGCGAGCTTATTCCCCTGATCACACATATCCCGCCACCGAACGGCGTCCATCACGTCAGCTTTGTGCGCTACAGCCAATACTGCGAGTACCCCGAGCGCTATGGATTGAAGCTCAGACCATCGGCCTACTACCAGTTTGCCTATCCGGACGCAGAGCAGCTGGTAGAGGGCATCGCCTATCTCTACGACCCGATAGCCGACGGCTCTTTGCCCGAGTCGGCGCAGCCGGGCTACAACAGCGCCCAGTATCTGAGCATGGTCTATGCAAGCAGGGCCACGGCGGGCAGCCCCCACGAGCGGGTGCTTCAGGCCAACCGCCAATGGCAGGAGGACTTTGACCAGGGATACAATCGCCTGTCGCTCAGGGAGGACGGTCGGGACATCCAGATCACTGACACGCGTCGCGTCGCGCGCGTACGGCAACAGACGTTGACGGGCCTGAAGGCCGCCATCATCCGTAGATGCCAAAGTGCCCAAAAGAGGGCGGCACTCAGTGCCGAACTACAAAAGGCCCACACGGAACAAGAGATTGACGGGGCCCTGGCCTACCTGTTTGAACATCATCTGCTGATAGAGATCCGCGCGGAACTGCTCAGCCTGGCAAGCGTGGAGACAGGTTATTCGTATCCACTCGTAGCGTCGCCCTACGGAATGATACTGACCAACAATAATCCCCTGGGACACCGCGCGCGACGCTTGGAATCGTTGCTGAAAAAGTACGCAGAACTGCTGACCCCGGCGGCGCAAGAGGATGTCCGACGGATCAGCATCGATGCCCTGGTGCGGCTTTATCAGGCCGTTCCCAACTCCGAGACCCCGGAGTCGGCGCTGGCGGCCTACCCCGTGCTGCCTGTCCTGATCCGCATGCAAACTGACAATTTAATAAACTATTTATCCGAGCTGCTGCAGCATGTCTCTCGCGATAAGGACGCGCTTGCTGGCTTTGGGGCGACAGGACAACTGGACGCCCTGAAGGAATCGGGCGGTGACCGGCACAACGCTGGTCGCTTTGTTGTCCAACTGGGGTTTGCAAACGGGGCGTGTCTGCTCTATAAGCCCAGAGCCCCCCGGTTGAACAGCGCATACCGGGACTTTGTCGCAGCCCTTGCCCAAGGGGGGATTATCGAGGCGCCTCAGCTGCCAGAGACCTTGGACTGCGACGGCTATTTTTACAGCAGGCGCGTTGAGCCCGCCGCCGCGACTCCCGGGACAGAACAGCGCTACTACCGCAATGCCGGCAGCCTGCTGGCGCTGTCGCACGTGCTTGGCTCAACCGACCTGCATCGCGAAAATATTATTTCTAGCGGAGAATATCCTGTCCTCGTTGACACCGAGACCGTCCTCTCCGCGCCGGCGCGCTGTTTTGCCCGCTCGAGCAATGAGGCGTCCAAGCGGCGCGATGACGTGCTCTCAACGCAACTCCTGAGCCTGAACCGCAGCCGCAAGGGCCTTGCTCTTGGCGGGATACCATTTGCATACGACGGAGGCGGGCAAAGCGGAGACGGTCACGGAGGAAAAACGGACGTCCGTGCCCTCCGCGAAGGCTTTGAGCAGACCTACCGCACACTGATGGGCGCAAAACAGCAGGTCGCTGCCAGCCTGATACTCTTTAAGGGCTGCTCCTTTCGCGTCATTCTTCGCAAATCGCAGGTCTATGCCCAACTTATTGCCGAGAGCCTTGCAGCGGATTGCCTGAAAGACATCACCGTGAGAAACGCCGGCATCGAGCGCCTTGCACAGGCGTTTGAGCTGGATACCTGCCGTGCCGAGCAGATTCGTATGACCCCGGTACTCAATGAGGAGCGGCGGCAGATAGACGCGGGCGATATCCCCCTGTTCTACGCCCGCGCTGAGGAGTGCCATTTGCGGGCGGCTGATGGTACAATCCTTGTTGAGGATTTTTTTGAGGCCAGTGCGCTTGACTTTGTCGCTTCGCGCCTGGAGTCTCTTTGCGAAGAGGATTTGCTCTATCAAACAGCTATAATAGAGAAGGCCGGTCACGAAATGCGGGAAGTGGACCAACGTGATTCTGTTTAGGAACAAATACCACGAGATTCGCTCTGGCTGGGCAGTGGCCGCTGGGATTATCGTCGTCATGCTTGACGCGCTGATCGTTAACTCCCTGCACAATCCCTGGGTCGATCTCTTTGGTTTTCAGATACTCAGCATCGCTTGCCTGATCGGCCTCTTCTGGCTGCTTTACCGCAGGCCGCCACGCCTGCTTGGCTTTAGCGCAAACAGATGGGGGAGGCAGTTGCTGCTGGGCGGTGCGCTGGGCACAGGAGCTATGTTGCTTATTGCTCTCGTACTTTTTGGTTTAGGCTGCGGCTTTGCGCCTCTGGACGGAGAACTGCCGGTTGTGGCCATCGCGCTGTGCCTGGTCGCCGCCCTGCTGACCGGCTGCGCCGAAGAGCTGTTTGCCCGCGGCTATCTGATGACCGTCCTTAAGACGTCCCGAAACCGCTATCTGATAGTCCTGCTGCCAGCACTCCTGTTTGCCGTCCTGCATCTGGACAACGCCAATATAAGTGCACTGCCCCTGGCCAATCTCTTTCTGTTCGCACTGCTTGCAGCCTTCCTGTTCGTGCGCACGGGCAGCCTCTGCGCCGCGATAGGCTTTCATGGTATGTGGAATTTTGTCCAGGGCAATATATTGGGAATACCCGTGAGCGGCTCCCCCGAATCCGCGCGCGTCTTTGACTACACGGCGTCGGGAGCAGCATGGCTGACGGGCGGCGATTTTGGCGCGGAGAGTTCTATCGTCGCAACCGTTGTACTGCTCGCGGCATTTTTGTTGGTTTATCTTCTCACCCAGAAAAGCGAACCCGTTTGGAGCCTTGCCAGCGATCTTCCCTTGAACCGCCAGAAGGCCGGCGCGCCTCAGACCGGCCTCCAAGCGGACGGGCAGGGGCAGAAACAGGCACCTGCCCAGCAAAGCGGGCCGGACACACAAACTGACGCACAGACCGATGGAGGTGCTGCCGTGTCTCAAAGTGAAAGTGAAAGACAGAAGAACCTGTTCAGGAAAAAAGCACTGAGCAGACTGTCCTCTGCCGACCAGTTGGATCAGGAAATACAGATCGTCTCGCCCTTAGGCTGGCTGTCCCTGATCGCTATAATCTGTCTGGCGATCGCAATTTTGGCCTGGAGTTTTTTTGGAAGGATCTCCGACAAGGTTACCGGTACGGGTATTCTGGCCTATGGCGACAGTGGGATAGTTGGTGTTTATTCCCGGGGAGACGGACAGATCAACAGTATCTCTGTGACCGAAGGAGAGCATGTCAGCCAGGGGGATGTCATAGCAAATGTCACACTCTACGATATACTCGATGAGATCTCGCTTCTGGAAGGTGTAGCTGGCCGGGAAGAACTGTTAGAGGCGCGGCAACAGGAGCTGGAGGCAAACTCTGCACTGCGTGCGCCCGTTTCTGGAATAATACTTGATATCAACTATACGTCCTACAGCTACATCGAAAAAGGCAGCCTGCTGTGCCGGATAATTGAGGACACCACTGCCGCCGGAGACATCTTTGCCGTTTTATATGTGCCCCTTGCCCAGGGGCAGTCTATAGAGCCCGGCATGTCGGTTGATGTCTCGCCCAAGAACTTGAACAGAGAGGAGTCGGGCTACCTGGTAGGAACCGTGATGACCGTCTCACAATACGCGGTCAGCACCAAAAGCATGATGACCGAGCTCAATTCCCAACCATTGGTAGACAGTATGTCCAAACTTGGCGCAATGATGGAAGTACGCGTCAAACTTGCCCGTGATGAGGCAGCGCCGAGCGGCTATAAATGGTCCCGGTCAAACACCGCACCTGACGAAGTGGCTGTCGAGACCCTGTGTGACGGCGATATCTACATTGCTGACTATCGCCCGATCACGATTATCCTGCCATTCATGAAGCCGCTGTTGCCTTGAAAGCCTCCCTTCTTACATCCCGGCCAAAAAAAACCCCCACCGTCATGCAGATGGAGGCGGTGGAGTGCGGAGCGGCATCCCTTGCTATGGTTGCCGCCTATTACGGCAAGATCGTTCCCCTTGAGGAGATGCGCGTCCTTTGCGGGGTGACCCGTGACGGCGTTAACGCCCTGAATATCATCCGAGCCGCAAGGTCGCTCGGCTTTGAGGCGCAGGGATTTAAAAGAGAGCCCGCGGAACTTGCCGCCCTTGGGATGCCGTTGATACTGCATTGGAATTTTGAGCACTTTGTAGTCTTGGAGGGCTTTGTAAAGGATCGCGCCTATATCAACGATCCCGCGCTGGGACACTACAGCGTTTCTGCGGAGGAGTTCAGCCTGTCGTTTACTGGCATTGTCATACAGGTGGCTCCCGGAGAGGAGTTTAAACCGTCCGGCCAGCGCAACACTTGGATATCCAGCTTGTCAAGACGTCTGCGCAGCGTACGTTCGGCTCTGCTGTTCTTGTTCATTACCGGCCTTTTGATGGTTGTTCCCGGCTTACTTATCCCCACCTTCTCGCGCGTTTTTATCGATGATGTGCTCCTTGCCGGAAGAAGCGAGTGGCTTGGCCCGCTTTTGTTTGGAATGTTGATGACCGTGTTCATTCAGGCACTGGTCACCGCGCTCAGGCAGCGCTACCTTCTGCGCACCAACACCAAGATTGCCATCGTTGGCGCGGGCGGGTTCTTCTGGCACCTCCTGCGTTTGCCGGTGGTCTTTTACCAGCAGCGCTCCGTTGGAGACATCAGCTCGCGGATGAGCAGCAACGACACCATCGCCGATTTTTTATCAGGAAATCTAGCAAATAATGTGATCAATGCCCTGACGCTGATCTTTTATTTGCTGATGATGCTCCAATACAGCGTGGTGCTCAGTCTGATAAGCCTGCTGTTCGCACTGGGCAATGTCGTTTATTTTATGTACTCCTCGGCAAAAATCGAGGAACTCAACCGCAGACTGTTGCAGGATCGCGGCACCCTGTACGGCAC
>JAISMZ010000085.1 GCA_031276475.1 Coriobacteriales bacterium | reverse complement strand
GCCGCGCTGTACCTCTTTGTCTGGCGCGACAACGCGGGCGACTGGTTGGTCTTGCAGTTTCAACACCTCTTTGGCATGTCCCACCGAGAAGCGCTCGACGTATACCACGCTGTCTTTCGTCGCCACGCCAACATCTACTTCTTTGTGGCGGTCGCCGTCGTCTTCTTTGTCCTGCTGCGGTTCTTCCTAAAGCGCTTTACCCGCTATTTTGACGAGATAAACGACGGCATCAACGCGCTGATTGACAACCGGGGCAGCCCCGTCGTCCTGATCCCAGAGATGGCGGCTATCGAGGCAAAGCTGAACTCCGTGCGCCAGACCCTGGAGCAGCGCAGCCGGGACGCGCAGCTCGCCGAGCAGCGCAAAAACGACCTGGTGATGTACCTGGCCCATGACATCCGCACGCCTCTGACCTCGGTAATCGGTTATCTGAGCCTGCTTGACGAGAATCCGGATATGAGCGTTGAGCAGCGGGCCCGACACCTGCGTATCGCGCTGGACAAGGCCTATCGGTTAGAGCAGCTGGTAGACGAGTTCTTTGAGATAACCCGCCTAAACTCCGAGGCGATTGCGCTGGCCAAGACAACGGTAGACCTTCATTGCCTGCTGGTGCAGGTGGCCGATGAGTTCTACCCGCAGCTGAATACCGCCACCAGGCAGATAGAGCTGCACACCGAGGGTGACCTGACCATAACCGGCGACGCGGACAAACTGGCGCGGGTGTTTAACAACATCTTAAAGAACGCGGTTGCCTACAGCGACCCAGACAGCACGATTTCTATTACGGCGACGCGCCTCGAGCGTTCGGTGTCGGTCGTCTTTGTTAACTCGGGCAGCATCGCGCAGGAGAAGCTGTTGGCTATCTTTGAGAAGTTCTACCGCCTGGACGACGCCCGCTCAACCGGCACCGGCGGCTCCGGCCTCGGCCTGGCGATAGCCCAGGAGATCGTCGCCTTGCATGAAGGCAGTATCTCGGCGCAAAGCGACGAGCGGCAGGTGCGCTTCACAGTAGTGCTGCCCGCAGACTCCGGCTCTGGCACTGACAAGAAAGGACAGGTTGCCTGAAAACAGGGCCATTGGGACAGGTTGCCTGGCCCTGTCCCAATAAAACCTTAATATTATATTCACTTGTTGCTAATAAAATAATCGACCCCCTCACCTATACTGGACTTACACAAACACGTTGCTACGCACCAGAAAGGAGTGATGGGTCGATGCCTGTCGTAAGACAAGAGGACGCGGCAGAGATGACGGTCTTTGACTGTGACCGCGAGGAGCGAGAGCTGTTTTGTGCGCAGGCGGGGCTTCGCGGCCTGGGCTTACGCGTTGTGGATGAGCCCGTGACGGCCCAGACTGCGCGGCTCGCCTGGGGCAGCCGCTGCGTCAGCGTCAGTCACAGAAACCCGCTGCGCGCGCCGGCTCTGAGCGCACTGAAGGATGGCGGCGTGAGGCTGGTGCTAACAAGAAGCGTTGGCAGCAACCACATCGACCTCTGTGCCGCCAGTCGGCTCGGCCTGCGCGTGGAGGGCGTCGCCTACTCGCCTGACGGCGTCGCGGATTACACCCTGATGCTGATCCTGATGGCGCTGAGAGGCACCAAGGGCGTCCTGGAGCGCGTTGGCAGCGGCAACTTCTCCCTGGCAGACAGCAGGAGTCCCGAGTTGCGCGAGATGACCGTTGGCATTATCGGTGCCGGCCGCATCGGACGGGAGGTGATGGCGCGACTGCGGCCCTTTGGTTGCCGGATACTTGCCTGTGGCCGTGCCGGAGGTGATGCGGGGGGCGCAGGGGGCGCCGCCTCCACCGCAGCCGCAGCGACAGACGAACGCACGACCGGGGACGTTGCGGCCTCCCGAATGCCCTTCGCAAAGCTTCTGGGGCGCTGCGACATACTCAGCTTTCACCTGCCCCTGACCACACAGACCTACCACATCCTGAACCGCGATAACATCAAAAGCGTTAAACGCGGCGCCTATATCGTGAACACCGGCAGGGGCAAGCTGATAGAGACCGAGGCGCTGCTCGACGCCCTTCTCCACAAACAGCTAGCCGGCGTTGCCCTGGATGTCATAGAGGGTGAGGAAGGCGTCTTTTACCGCGATTGCCAAGGTGGGCAGATAAGAAACGAAGCGCTGCAGCGGCTGTGCAGAATGCCCAACGTCATTGTGACGCCGCATATTGCATATTACACCCGCCGCGCCCTGGCAGACAGCGTGGAGAAGACGATTGACCGATGCCTAGAATACGAAGGAAGGTGCAGGGACAATGGATAAGCTGCGGGTTGCGGTGCTGTTTGGTGGATGCTCGGAGGAACACGACATCTCGGTGAAGTCGGCCCTGGAGATCGCCCAGAGTCTGGACACGGCCCGCTTTGAGCCCTGTTTCATCCACATAGACAGGGGCGGTGCCTGGCGGCTCAGCGGGGCGGCTGGCCTGTGGGAGGCCCCCGGGGGCGCGAAGGGTGCTCCGGCGATAATCTCCCCGGACAGGAGCGATCACGGAATCCTTGTTTTGCAGAAGGACGGGTACCAGAAGGTCCACATCGACGTCGCGCTTGCCGTGATTCACGGAAAGATGGGCGAGGACGGGCAGATTCAGGGGCTTTTGGAAATGTCGGGGATTCCCTACGTCGGTTGCGACGTGAGCAGCTCGGTGCTTTGCATGGATAAGTCGCTGACCTACCTGGTGGCTCAAAGCGTGGGGGTGGCAACGCCAGAGTTCTTCGTGCTTGACGCTGAAGGTGTTGTGGAGGGAGCGGGGGCGACGGCGCGGGCGGCGGGAGCGGCGAGCATGATGGTGGCGGGGGCAGCAGGACTCACGGCGAGCGTGGAGGCTGCGGGAGCGACGAGGCCAGCAGCAAAAGCGGCATGGGCAACAGGTGTCGCAACGCAAACGACGCCAGAAGCGGCATGGGCCCTGCCGGCGGCAGCCGCCCGCCTTGGCTATCCCGTATTTGTCAAGCCGGCCCGTTCCGGCTCGTCATTTGGCGTTAACAAGGCGCACAACGACGCAGAACTGCAGATAGCCGTCGCAGCCGCGCGCCGCTATGACAGCAAGGTGCTTGTTGAGAAAGTTGTATCTGGCCGCGAGGTAGGCTGCGCGGTGCTGGGCAACGGCAAAGGCCTGATTACTGGGGAGATTGACCTGATCGCCTTAAGCGGCGGCTTCTTTAAAATCCATCAGGAGAAGCACCCCGAATCCGGCTCAGAGAACGCGACCATCACGGTTCCCGCAGACCTGCCTGAGGATACCAGCAGGCGCCTCAAGACGGTTGCACGAAGGGTCTACCGCGCACTTGGCTGCCGCGGGCTGGCCCGCGTGGATATGTTCCTCCAAGATGACGGCAGCATCGTGCTCAACGAGGTGAACACCATGCCGGGATGCACCTCCTACAGCCGCGATCCGGCAATGATGGCGACCGCTGGCATCAATTTGCCCGAACTTATCAACACCCTGATCTTCCTGGCACTGGAGAACCGGCCTTGATTTTTGTGCTGACAGGGGACGATTCCCTGCCGATGTCCCTGCCGACAGGCGGGAAAACTCCTTTGGAGCCCTCCCTGCCCAGGCATCAGTTTACATCAAAGCAATACAGTAGTATAATATGCTCATGAAAAAGATGATGCCGAGAGAAAAACTGATTAAGTATGGGGCGAGCAGGCTGAGCGATGCGGAGCTGCTCCACCTTTTAATTGGCAGCGGAAACAAACAGGTGTCGGCAGAAGAAATCTCAAAGCAGATTTTAAGGCTCTTGCAAGATAAGGGCAGTTCAGTTAGCTATAATGCCCTGTTAAGCATTAAGGGAATGGGCATTGCTAAGACAAGCGAGATTATCGCGCTGTTTGAGCTTGGCAGAAGGTATCTGATGCCTGCTGACAGACCAGTAATCGCAAACACAGATGATGCAGTGCTGCAACTCGGCAGTATCAGAGACAAAAAGCAGGAACACTTCGTGGTTCTAACCTTGGACGGGGCGAATCGCCTAATCAGCAACGCAGTTGTGTTTCAGGGTACGTTGAACCAGAGCCTGGTTCATCCAAGAGAAATTTTTGCGAAGGCGATTGAGGATAGAGCGGCGAGCATTATTGTTGCGCATAACCATCCAAGCGGGAGCGTCGAGCCATCATCCGACGACATTGAGATAACACGTAAACTCAAAGATGCTGGACGGCTTATGGGAATCAATGTCCTCGAGCACATCATTGTCTCCAAAACAGCGTTCAGGAGTATATAATAACATCAGGAAAAACGAGTTGCTGCGGCAGAACCCACACTGATGTCAGGAAGGCTGGAGGAGGCAAACGAGTCATGAACGAGAATCAATTTGAAACTGAGCTCATCCAATACCTATCTAATGGAGCAATCTCTGGCACTACAGGCTCTGCGTGGGGCTCGGTTAAAGAAAAGGCTGACTACGTTGTTAAGACCAAGCGCTGGAAGTATGAGCCTGAGATTAAAACAACAAATCAGCTCTGGGACAACTTTAAGAAGATACTTGAGCAGCACAACCAAAACACTCTTGACCATCCATTAAGCACTATCGAGTTCAATCAGGTAAAGAGAATTATCTCCAATCTGCAAACCCCTTACAAAGCCGGACAGTTCCTATACGGAATGAACGGCGTTTCTCAGATTGAAATCGATCTGGACGACGGTCGCCATGTTTATCTTACGGTGTTCGACCAAAAGCAAATCGGGGCAGGGGATACCGTTTATCAGGTTGTAAACCAGATTGAGCGCCTGGCAGTAATAACCGGAAAGCAGAACCGCCGTTTTGACACTACTCTCCTGATTAACGGCCTGCCAATCATCCAGATTGAGGAGAAGCGCGATACCCACGATGTTAATGAGGCCCTCAATCAGATGCACCAATACATCGACGAGAACCAGTACAGAGACATCTTCTCTACTCTGCAGATTTTGGTGGCCATCACACCGAACAATGTGAAGTACATGGCCAACACAACGGCAGAGGCCTTTAACAAGGACTTCGCTTTTAACTGGCAGAGAAAAAGCGATAACGAGATTGTGCGAAACTGGAAAGAATTTGCGGATTTGATGCTGTCGATTCCCATGGCACACCAGATGGCCACTAACTATATGATTTTGGATGGCACAAAGAACAAGCAGAGCCTGAAGGTTATGCGCCCGTATCAGGTTTATGCCACCGAAAACGCGATAGATGGCCTGAAAAAGGTCGACTTTGAGCTTGGCACAAACAGGGTGGGCTATATCTGGCATACCACCGGCTCTGGTAAAACTATTACCAGCTTTAAAACGGCCTGGCTGGCAAGTAGGATGCCCAAGATTGACAAGGTGGTATTCCTGGTAGACCGTATTGCCCTGACTAAGCAGACTGGTGAGAACTATCGAGCTTATGACCCGGACGCATCGAAGGAAGCGCTGGGAAGTGTTCGGGATACGGAGAACACAACAGATTTAAGCCGCAAGTTAAAGGCGAAAGACAACAATATTATCGTTACTTCGGTGCAGAAACTCGACAAGCTGATTAAACGCAAATCCTTCAAGTCGCCCGAGAAGAACATTGTCTTCATAGTTGATGAAGCGCATCGCTCAACGGGGGGCGACTCATTCAGTGCTATCCAGGCAGCTTTTAAGCGTGCGGCATGGGTTGGCTATACTGGTACACCTACCTTTGACGAAGCTGCCCAAGGGTTCAGAACTGAAGACATCTTTGGGGAGTTGCTTCACGCCTACACAATACGCGAAGCAATAGCCGATAGAAATGTACTGGGCTTCAAAGTGGATTTTGAAACCACGATTGATGAGGCGGAAATGAAGACGAAGTACCTCCCCCGTTTCTATCGCGAGCAACATCCAAAATGGTCGGACGAGAAGATACAATACAAGATTGACAACATGACTCAAGAGGACATGGATGATGCCGTTGAACCGAGCTTTTATGACGAGAATCCGGAGCACATCAGGCTTGTTGTAAGCGATATTTTTGCGAATTGGCGCAACCGTTCAAATGAAGGCAGATACAATGCCCTGTTCACCACACACGTTGGTGGCGGCAAGGCAAGCACGCCAATGGCGATGATGTACTTCAAAGAGTTCCAGCGCGTAAATGCCATCAATAAATTTGAGGGCAGGCAGACACTAAAGGTAGCGGTGACGTTCAGTCAAAACACGACCAACAACGACAGCCAGTTAGAGACAAACCAGGGACTCTTTTACGCCATTCAAGCCTACAACAGCGAGTTTGGCACTAATTTTGGAATGGACGATGTTTCCGGTTACACCCAAGATGTTACATCACGCTTGAACAGGACGGCCAGCGATGGCGTATTTTTAGATGTTGTGATTGTAGTAGACCAGCGTCTGACCGGATTTGACGCCCCGGAACTGAACACTCTTTATGTTGACCGCACTCTAAAGGGAG
>JAISMZ010000036.1 GCA_031276475.1 Coriobacteriales bacterium | reverse complement strand
TGCATCGGAGGCGGCGGGAGAACTATCGTACATCTCGTCAAGTGGTCGTGGCGCCAAGTAATCTCACACTGAGCAAACGCAAGCATCACTTGCGCTATGGCTACCTGTTCCTTCTTTTTCAGCTGACGAACGATCCAAGCCGCCTCAACGCACGCGCGGGCGTAAAATCTCTTGGTTTTGTTCACTCATAACGGCTACCAATCTCTGCTCATAGAGAACCGGGGGCACCAGAAGCGCCGCCAGCAACGCATTCGCGAGCGATCTGCTCGATGCGGCGTACGCGATGGTAGACGGCGGATTTGGAAAGCGGCGGTCGGGCCAGCTCGCCCAGCTCGCGCAGCGAGACGTCGGGGTGGGCCAGCCGCAGTTCCGCCAGCTCGCGCAGGGCCGGCGGAAAGGACTCGATGCCTTGCTGGTCGATGCACAGCTGGATGTCGCGAACCTGAGCCAGCGATGCCTCTATCGACTTCTTCTGGTTAGCCAACTCGGCATTTACCAGGCGATTCTCGTCGTTGCGGATGGATTTTGTAACGCGCGTATTCTCCATCGTCAGCACCGCCCGATGCGCGCCCACCAGGGCCAGAAACTCCAGTATCGGCTCGGCACCCTTAATATAGACGATCCAGTTGGAGCGACGCTGTGCTACGCGGGCAGAGATACCACTGAGGGCCAGCAGTGCTGTTAAGCCGCGGGCGAAGGCCTCATGGCCACAGGACAGCTCAAAATGCGCATCCTCGCGGGGATTGGCGATAAAGCCACCGCCCAGAAAGGCTCCGCGCAGGTAGGCGATCAGGCAGCCGGAACGTTCCACCAGTCGTTCGGCAACGCCCATCTCCAGACCGTTATTGGTTAGGATACCGAGGTCACGAATTGCCTCCTCCAGGCCGTTTTGCGCCGGCAGCGTAATAAGGTAGCTATAACTTTTATGCAACACCGAGCGTCGGGTGGTGACTTCGGTCTTCAGGCGGTAGAGGCTGTGAAAAAGGCGCACGATGACGCGGGCGACGGGGGCTCGCTCGGTGATGATCTCCAGCCGGTAGCGCCCCGAGAGGCGACCGTCAATGTGGACGAGGGCGCTCAGTTCGGCGCGGCGGGCAGCGACGTCTTCGGGAATCAACCGCGAGAGTTCGTCTTTTACCTCCGCGGTGAAAGACATTGTTCCACCACCTCCCGAAGCACCGCGCCCAGGGCAGTGACACTGTGCCGGTCGGGCTTGGACGGCTCGGTCAACGGCCGACAGATGAGCAGAGGGCCGAGCTCGGCGATGCGGGCGACGTCCTTATCGGTAAGCGAGAGATAGCGAGTCGTAGCGCTGGCAGCGGGAATCTCCGTCTCGCCTATCGCGTTAAAGACTGCGGTTATGGCGCCGGCAGCCTTAGTGTTTGTGTTCGGCGCGGCATTGGCGATAACCAGCTCCAGGCGCTCGCCCAGGCCGTGGGCCAGCAATGTCTCTACCAGCTCGGCGGCGCTGAGGCCCCAAGTCTCGCCCTGATGGTCGGTTATCGGGGTGACGTAGGCCAGCCGCGCCGGGCTCTCCTTTATCGCCGCGATGATGCCGGGAACCAACAGGACGGCTATCAGCGAGGTGAACAGTGAGCCGGGGCCGATGACTATCAGGTCGGCCTCGGCGATGGCGTCCAGCACCGGCGGATGAGGGCGCGGGCTGCCCACCAGGGAGGCGGTGGCCAGTGCGGTGGGCGAGGCGCAGAGCGAGCTTTGGCCGACGATGACCGTGCCGTCGCGGGTGGTGCCGGTCATGTCCACGGCGTCGAGCGTGGAGGGCAGCACCTGGCCGCGGGCCTGCAGCAGCTGCTCGCAAAGCGCGATCGCCTGCGGCAGAGAGCCGGTGGCGTCCTCCAGGGCGGTAAGGACCAGGTTGCCCAGGGTGTGGTTGTTCAGATACTGGTAGCGCTGGCGGAAGGCCTGCACCCAGGGGTCGTCCTGGTTTGCCGCCATGGCTACCAGGCATTTGCGGATGTCACCGGGCGGGAGTTTGCCGGTGTGGCTGCGCAACAGGCCCGATGATCCGCCATCGTCGGCCATGGCGACGACGGAAGTGGTCTGATAGCCGCAGTAAAGCGCCGCCCGGATGCTGGCCGGGGAGCCCGTGCCGCCGCCGATGACCACGACTTTTGCCGCAGGCGCTGCCATCAACGCCGCTCGGTTGAGGTGGTGGGAGCGTTCCCTAGATCGCGGTGGCTGATTGCCACCGAGTAGCCCAGCGAGCGTAAAAAGGCGCCGGTCTCCTCCGCAAGTACCACGCTGCGATGCTGGCCGCCCGTGCAGCCCACGCCGATTGAGAGGTAGCGCTTGCCCTCGGCGATGTAGCCGGGCATGATCACGCTGAGCAGGTTGCGCCAGCTTTGCAGGAAGTTGCGCGTCTCGGGGTTGGCCAGCACGAATTCGCGGACCGGCGCGTCCAGGCCCGTCAGGTAGCGCAGATCCTGCTCGTAGAAGGGGTTGGGCAAAAAGCGAACGTCAATCACGATGTCGGCGTCCTGGGGGCTGTGGTGCTTAAAGCCAAACGAGGCCACCGAGACGTTGAGGCCGGTCTTCTCGCCTTCCTGGGAGTAGAACTCGCGTATCTCGCGCCGCAACTCGCGCGGATCCTTGCCCGAGGTGTCGATGATGAAGTTGGCCAGCTCGCGCACCCGCGCCAGCGATTCGCGCTCGCGGGCGATGCCGGCGGAGATGGTCATCGCGCCTTCGGCCAGCGGGTGGCGCCGGCGCGAGGCCTTAAAACGCGAGAGCAGCACCTCGTCTGAGGCGTCAAGGAAGATCAGCGAGTAGCCCACGCCCATCGCCTCGATGCGCGCCAGCTCGTCGTAGAGCTGCTCAAAGAACTCCTTGGCACGCAGGTCGCAGACCACGGTCAGGCGGCGGGGGCTCTCGGCGAGCGGAGGCGTGGCGTCAGAGGCGGGCAGGCCGGCCAGGGCTATCAGGTTAAGCAGCAGCGAGGGCGGCAGGTTGTCGATGCAGAAGTAGCCCATGTCCTCAAAGGTGTGCATCGCCTCGGTGCGCCCGGCGCCGGCCATGCC
>JAISMZ010000229.1 GCA_031276475.1 Coriobacteriales bacterium | reverse complement strand
CACCGCTGGCGTCCTTCCAGGTGAGGTTGGGGATTGAGGAGAGGTCACCTACCGGAGTCCCGGTTTTATCCGCACGCACTAAGTGCTCCATGAGCAGGCGAAAGGGCTCTTCGGTCGAGTCACCACGCAACACGTAGTCTACGCAGGAATAAGCGATAAGCTCCTCGTGAAAGACGGTTGAGGAGAGGCCGCCAAAGATAACGGGCGTCTTTGGGTGCAGACGCTTGAGGACGCGCGCGACCTCGATGGCGCCGTGGCAGTGAGGCATCCAGTGCAGGTCGATGCCAAAGACACGGGTTGACAGGCGGGCAAGTTCGCGCTCGACGTCAAAGTGAGGGCGCAGCAGCATCAGCGTCGCGAGATTGTAGATGCGGGCACGCAGGCCGTGGCGCTCAAGGTATTCGGCGATGGTCAAAAAGCCGAGGGGATACATCTCAAAGATCGGTGTTGAAGGCACCAGATCGGACACCGGGCCGTACATGATGCTGCGCTCACGAAAATCATAGACCGCCGGAGCGTGTACGAGCGTGAGATCCATAGCAGGCATGCGTGTTGGTGCCCCTTTCTGGTTGTGATGCGTGGTTTGTCAGCAGGCGCTGAGCGCTAAACAGCCACTGAGCAGTATAGCACTGCTCAGTGGCTGTTTTCGGTGGTGCTTTGTGGGACTTTAAGTCTCGCCAGGATAATCAGACGATCGAAAAGCCGCCGTCGATAACGATGTGCTGGCCGCTGACATAGGAGGAAGCCTCGGACGACAGGTAGATGATGGTGCCGTTGAGCTCGCCGCGCGCGCCAGGGCGGGCAAAGGGAGTCAGCGCGTTGTACATCTTCATGAACGGCTCGTGTTTAAACAGCGTGTTTTCCGTCATCTCGCTTTCAAACAGGCCGGGCCCTATCGAGTTCACGGTGATATTATCCACACCATAAGAAGCGGCCATTCCCATCGTCAGTCCGCGCACGCCGGCCTTGGTCGCGTTGTAGGCATGGCGCCACAGCGTGGGCTCCTTGTCGGCGATTATCGCGTTTATCGAGGCGGTATTAACCACCTTGCCATAATGCTGCTTGCGCATATGCGGGATCACGTATTTGCTTACGAGGAAGACGCCGGTCAGGTTTGTCGCGACAATCCTGTTCCAGTCCTCAAGCTCCAGGCTGTCCACGCCGCCACCTACGGCGATGCCGGCGTTGTTCAACAGGATGTCGATCTTGCCAAAAGCATCAATCACGGTCTTGATGGCAGCCTCGACGCTCTGCTCGTCGGTCACGTCGCAGGCCACCGGCAAAGCGCGAACACCCAGGGCCTCAACTTTCTTTGCGGTCTCGCCGAGCTTATCTGTCCTGCGGGCAAGCAGGGCAACATCGGCGCCGTACTCGGCGTAGGCAAGGGCCGCATCGGCTCCAAGGCCGCTTGACGCACCGGTTACGACAGCTGTCCGACCCTTGAGATTGAACAGATCTGGCATAGTAGTTCTCCTTTCTGGTTGAAGCCCGGTAAAGCGCCGGGATTCGGGGGCGGGTTACGGGAGAGGTGTCTGTTGATACCTGGCCGTAAGATTGTGTACGGGCATCGGTTGGCGCCTCTCTAGAAGAGCATACGCCTGCGGCTGGCGTAATGGCGTTGGTATTCTGGGACACGCCCGTTTTGCCCGGCGTACGGGACTTGTTGCTGACTCGTCTTTATCCAACAAAGGAGCGCCTTCAGATCCCCCCCCCCTCCCGCAAGCGAAAGGCCGGCGGGCAGGCGTTCCAGAGGCGTCCCGGAGGGGGACGTCGGCGGCGAAATCCGGTCGCGTAGTTGCGTTTGGCGCCGAATGTGGCACAATGGATTGCGGCAGCGCCGCCCAAGCGACGCCGACACTCCCGAAAGGAAGGTAGCCGATGTCTCGCAAACCGATAATTGCCGGCAACTGGAAGATGAACAAGACAACGGCCGAGGCCACCGCATTGGCCCAAGACATCTCATACCTCTATTCGCGCAGCTACTCCGGCGTGGATGTGGTCGTCTGCCCGCCCTTTACCGATCTGCGCAGCGTACGCGTGGTCTTTGGCTTTGACAAGGCGCCCGTCGCTTTGGGCGCACAGGACGTCTACTGGCAAAAATCGGGCGCCTTTACCGGCGAGGTCTCGCCACCGATGCTCAAAGAGCTGGGCTGCGAGTACTGCATCATCGGCCACTCCGAGCGCCGCGAGCACTTTGGCGAGACCGACGCGACGGTCAACCTCAAGGCCAGGGCGCTTATCGCCGAGGACATCATCCCGATCATCTGCTGCGGTGAGTCGCTGGAGATTCGCGAGGCCGGCGGCGCGCTGAGCCATGTTACCGGGCAGATCCGAGCTGCTTTGGAGGAGATCGCGGTTTTTGCGGCCACGGCCGGCGTGGCTGCCGCCGCTGGCGGAGCCGCCCTGGCTGGCGCCGCCCCTGCCGCCACTACCGCCGCTGACAGCGCTTCTGCCCCAGCTGTCCCCGCGCCTGCTGCGAGCTCGGCTGGCAATATTGTAATAGCTTATGAGCCTATCTGGGCCATCGGCACGGGCCGCACCGCGACGCCTGAGCAGGCCGAGGAGGTCTGTGCCGCGATTCGCGGGACGCTGGCTGAACTTTACGGGCACGAGGCAGCCGAGGCCGTCCGCATCCTCTACGGCGGTTCGCTGAAGCCGGCCAATGTCGCTCAGTTTGCCGCGCTGCCCAACCTCGACGGCGGTCTGATTGGCGGCGCGTCCCTCGTCGCCGACGATTTTATCAGCCTGGTTCAGGCCTTCGCGTGAGCGCCGCGGCCAACATTGTTAGCGCTGCCGCCGCCCCTGCGTCCGCCCCCGAGGCGTCCGCGTCCGCAGCACTCGAGTCCGTGCCCGCCCCGGACGCCGCCCCGCCCCCCGCCGCCGTGCCCGCTGCTGCACCCGCCCCGGACACCGCCCCGTGCCGCCCCGTGCCAGCGCTGCTGGCCATCCTCGACGGCCTGGGCTGGCGCGAGCCGGCGGCCGACAACGCCGTGACCAGCGCCGATGCCCCCTTCCTAAAGGAGCTCCTGGCCGATGCGCGCTACCCCTGTCGCAGCCTCAGGGCTTCCGGCCGCGACGTCGGCCTGCCGGAGGGGCAGATGGGCAACTCCGAGGTCGGCCACCTGAACATCGGCTCCGGCCGCATCGTCTACCAGGAGCTGACGCGGATTGACGAGGCCATAGAAGACGGCAGCTTTGCCAAAAACCCCGTCCTCCTCCAGAGCTTTAAGAAAGCCCGCGACAACGGCGCCACGGTGCATCTGATGGGGCTGCTCAGCGACGGCGGCGTGCACAGTATGCAGAGCCATCTGGAGGCGCTGCTTGCCCTGGCCGCCAGTTCTGGCTGCCGGCGCGTGCGGGTGCATGCCTTTCTTGACGGCCGCGACGTCTCGCCGGAAAGCGGGGCCGGCTACCTGGAGCGCCTGGAGCGCTTCTGCACGGGTCTGGTGGCCGAGCATATGGGCCTTGACCTGCGCGTTTCTACAATTTGCGGCCGCTATTTTGCGATGGACCGCGACCGCCGCTGGCAGCGCGTTGAGCGGGCCTGGCGGGCGATGGTCGTGCCTTTTGAGCCGGACGTGCGCTCCGTTGTTGCCCAGAGCCGTCCCGCCGAGCTGGTCCGCGAGTCTTACGCCGAGCAGACGACCGACGAGTTTGTGGAGCCGCTGGCGATTGGCTCTGGTGCCGTTGTCAGCGGCGATACGCTGGTCTTCTTTAACTTTCGCCCCGACCGCGCCCGCGAGCTGACCCGCGCCTTTTGTGACCCGCACTTTGACGACTACGGCTTTGCCCGTCCGGTTGCACCAGAGCTGGACTTTGTCACGCTGACCGAGTACGACCCGGCTTTTGCGGCCTTTGGCGTGCAGGTGGCCTTTGCCAAGGAGTTCCCGGAGAACACCCTGGCCGACTATCTGGCCGCACGCGGCCTGCGCCAGCTGCATATTGCCGAGACCGAGAAATACGCCCACGTCACCTTCTTCTTAAACGGTGGCATCGAGGCGGCCAAGCCCGGCGAGCAGCGCGTGCTCATCAACAGCCCCCAGGTGGCGACCTATGACCTGCAGCCGCAGATGAGCGCCCCCGAGGTCACCGCCGCCCTGCTGGAGGCGATCCGCGCCGGCGCCGCCGACGTCTACATCGTCAACTTTGCCAACGGCGACATGGTCGGTCACACTGGCGTCTTCAACGCGGCCGTTAAGGCTGTAGAGGCCGTGGACCGTTGCCTGAAGCAGGTGGTAGAAGCAGTTTTGGAGAAGGGCGGGGCCGCCTTAATCACCGCCGACCACGGTAACTGCGAGCAGATGCGCGACGCTCAGGGCCGCCCCTGGACGGCACATACCACGTCCCCGGTGCCGCTTGCCCTGGTAGCGGCCGATAACGCCAATCGACAGCTGGACCTCTGCCGCGACGGTGAGGCCCGCCTCGCCGACGTTGCCCCGACCCTCGTCGACCTGCTCGGCCTGCCCAAGCCCGAGCAGTGGAGCGGCCGCTCGCTTCTGGTTCGTGGCTGAGAGGGACAGGTTGTCTGGGACAAAGGGGACGGTTCGGATCGTCCCCATTTCAGGTACTGCAGTCGGCGGCCGGCTCTATTGCAGAAAATGGGACGATCCGTACCGTCCCCTTTGTCCCCTTTGTCCCCCTCGATAGAATCTGGAGCGGGCCTGTAAGCCGGATTCTGTCATAGCCCGTTGCCCCCAAGGGGTGTAAGGGACATCGGGCCGGGACGACCATTTATCTGGGAGCCTTGTCGCCAAGACCCTCAAGCTGGCAACCCGAGCGCGGGTCGGGCCAACCCGTCGCGCTCCTATTTGCCATTGCTCCGGATGGGGTTTGCCAAGCCGTGCGGTTACCCGCACGCTGGTGCGCTCTTACCACACCGTTTCAGCTTTTCCGTCCGTGTGTTACTTTTTTGGCTTTGGATGACCACGCCTGCGGCCATCCAAAGCCAAAAAAGTAACACACGGACGGAGTTTTCTTTTCTGTGGCACTTTCCGTCGCGTCGCCGCGCCCAGTCGTTAACTGGCATCCTGCCCTGCGGAGTCCGGACTTTCCTCACCGGCTGCACCCGCACAAGACGAGTGGTCGGCGCGGCCGTCCGGCCCGCTCCAGGCCGCCATTGTACCACAGGTCGTTCCAACACTGGCTGCCTCTGCTCGGTGCCCGCCTCCACCCGGCCGCCTCAGCCTCTGCTCGGTGTCCGCCTCCACCCGGCTGCCTCCACCCGTCCGCCTCCACCCGTCCGCTTCGTGGTACAATCGCGAGCTGTTAACAGTCCGCCGACAAGACAACCGCCTACGCCGCAAGGCACTGAGGCGCGAGTTGAAGGATCGGCGTAGTGGCGAGAAGTGCCAGCGTGGCTGGACGTGACAGTCGCCGCTGTGAGCATGACAATGAGGGAGGCCTGTGTCTGAAAATTCTGATTCGCGCGTACATCGCCCGCTGTTTTCCAGCCGGCTGGCGTTTGTTTTTGCCGCATCCGCCAGCGCCATCGGTCTGGGTAATCTCTGGCGTTTTCCCGCATTAGCTGCACGTTACGGCGGCGGTGCCTTTCTGCTGACCTATCTCGTTTTGGTCGTCACCTTTGGCTTTACGCTGATGATAGCCGAGATCGCCCTCGGTCGCTCAACGCGGCAATCGGCCATCGGAGCCTACCGTAAGCTGAACAGGCGCTTCGCCATCGTCGGCACGCTGACGATGCTCGTGCCGATCATCATCCTGCCCTATTATTGCGTCATCGGCGGCTGGATACTGCGCTACATCGGGGTCTATCTGGCAGGGCAGGGCGCCGCCGCAGCCGATGGCGGCAGTTTCTTTGCGACCTTTATCGCCTCACCGTTTCCCGTACTCGCGTTTACGGCTCTTTTTCTGCTCGCGACGATGCTCGTTGTGGGCGTAGGGCTGCGCAACGGCATCGAGCGCCTGAACAGCATCCTGATGCCGGCGCTGATCCTGCTCGCTGCGGGGCTGGGCGTCTACGCATTGACGATCCCCGGTGCCCTCGACGGCCTGGCCTACTACCTTGTTCCGCATCCCGAAGACTTTGGGCTTGCGACCGTCATTGCGGCGATGGGACAGATGTTCTTCTCGCTGTCGCTGGCGATGGGCATCATGGTGACCTATGGCTCCTATCTGAGCCGCGATGAGGATATGGAGACGGGCGTGCGGCGCATCGAGCTCTTTGACACCGTCGTCGCCCTTCTTGCCGGCTTCATGATAGTGCCGGCGGTCTTCGCCTTTGGTGGCATCGAGGCGGCTCGCCAGGCCGGCCCTTCGCTGATGTTCATCACCATGCCCCAGATCTTTGGGGGGCAGCCGGTTGGGCAGGTGGTCGGCCTGCTGTTCTTCGCGCTGGTGCTGTTTGCCGCGCTGACCTCTGCCGTCTCAATTGCCGAGACCATCGTATCGATCGTCATCGACCGCTTTGGCTGGAGCCGCAAAAAAGCGGTCGTCATCGTGTTGCTGCTTGTTCTCGTGCTGGCTGCTGCACCGGCTTTGGGCTTCTCGGTTCTCTCGGACGTCACTTTGCCCCTCGGCGGTGCCTCGATGAGCATCCTGGACATCATGGACTTTCTCTCCAACAGCATACTGATGCCGCTGGTGGCGCTGCTAACCTGCCTTTTTGTCGGATATTGGCTCAAGCCCGACTTTGTCTTTCAGGAGGCCGAGACGACCGCTGGCATACGCTTTAAGGCAAAATGGCTGTTTAGGGTGATGATTCGCTACGTCGCCCCGGCCTTCTTGCTGCTGATCTTTATCTCGTCTGTGCTCAACGCCATCGGCGTGATAGCGCTTTAAGGAGCAGGCATGACTCAAAAGGACGGTCTTATCCACATCTACCGTGGCGACGGCAAAGGCAAGACGACGGCTGCGGTTGGGCTGGCTTGCCGGGCGCTCACCCACGGGCTGCCGGTGCTCTTCGCGCAGTTCCTCAAAAGTGAGGCGACTGGCGAGGCCGCGGCCCTGGAGCGGCTGGGCGCGCGCGTTTTTCGCGGCAGGGGCAGCTTTGGCTTTGTCTACCAGATGGATGACGAGCAGCGCGTCGCCTGCGCCGCCGCTCAAGGCCAGTTGCTGGCGGAGGTGGACGAGCGGATGTCTGTCTGCGCGCCTGGACTGGTGGTGCTCGACGAGGTGCTGGACGCGGCCTTTCTCCAGATGATTGACGAGGAGGGACTGCGCGGGCTTATCGACAGGCGCCCACCGGGCTGTGAGCTGGTCTGCACGGGGCATCTGGCCTTGCCCTGGCTGGAGCAGCGGGCCGACTACATCACCGAGATGCGCAAGCACCGCCATCCTTATCAAAGCGGTGTCTCGGCGCGCGCAGGCATTGAGTATTGAGCCGCGCCGATTTCCTGAGGCTCCCTTAACGTGTTTGCCTTGACATAATTTGCGGTATCGTATACAGTACCGTATTGTGAAAAGAGCCGTAATAGATACCAATGTCTTTGTCGCTGCGACTCGCTCGGCAGACGGGGCGTCTTTCCTGCTCTGGAGTCTTGTAGGAATGGGGCGCGTCAAACCGGTTCTGTCAGTTCCGCTTTTTACGGAATACGAAGATGCCGCCAAGCGAGAAGGGAAGGTTCTCAGCGATAATGACATTGACAGGCTGCTCAACGACATATGCTCGGCTGCGGAGTTGCGCGAGATCCACTACCTCTGGCGGCCTTTTCTCAAAGACCCCGGCGACGACCACGTGCTTGAGGCGGCCATTGCTGCTCGCTGCATGGTTATCGTCACATTTAATAAGAAGGATTTTTCAGGTGTTGAGAAGTTCGGTATCAGTGTCTATACGCCCCAAGAGTTCCTCCGAAAGATTGGTGAGATAAAATGAGCACAATGAGTATCCGACTGCCCAACTCGTTGCACGCCGCTGCTCGTGAGTTGGCAGCTGAGGAGGAGATATCTATCAACCAACTGATCGCCTCTGCCTTGGCTGAGAAGGTGGCCGCATTAAGAACCGTAGACTATCTGCAGCAGCGAGGCGCATTAGGAAATATGGATGAGTTTAAACAAATTATGAGCAAAGTCCCCCACGTCACTCCGGAAGCGTATGATCGGCTGTGAAAACGCTATGAGAACGGCAAAAGCAATTATGATACAGGGGACAATGTCTGATGCGGGCAAGAGCATACTGGTGTCTGCGCTCTGCCGTATATTCAAGCAGGACGGCTACAGGGTTGCGCCGTTCAAGAGCCAGAATATGGCTCTTAATAGCTTCATTACGCGCGATGGGCTCGAAATGGGGCGCGCCCAAGTTACCCAGGCGGAGGCCGCAGGCGTTGAGCCGGATGTGCGCATGAATCCGGTACTGCTGAAGCCTGTTCACGATCAGGGCTCGCAGGTTATCCTCCACGGCAAAGTCCTTGATACGGTCACGGCAGGCAATTACTACGCGATGAAGGCGAAGCTCAAGCCGGAGATCATGAAAGCATATAACTCCCTTGCGGCAGATTTTGATCTTATCGTTCTTGAGGGGGCAGGTTGCGCTGCAGAGCTAAACCTCGCAGAAGATGATTTCGTCAATATGGGAATGGCAAAAATGGCAAACGCACCGGTGCTGCTCGTTGGCGATATCGACCGCGGCGGGATATTTGCGCAGTTATATGGTACGGTTAAATTGCTGCCGCAGGACGAACAGGACTTGATAAAAGCGCTGATTGTGAACAAGTTCCGCGGCGACAGGGCGTTGTTTGATGATGGCATAAGGATTCTGGAGGAGATCTGCGGCAAGCCTGTCGCGGGGACGGTGCCGTATCTTGACGTTGACATAGATGACGAGGACAGCGTGGCCGAGCGCATGTCACGTAAGGGCAGCTCGTTCGTACTTGATATAGCGGTGATATTCCTGCCGCACATAGCCAACTTCACAGATTTCGCCGCGCTTGAAGCGACGCCAGGTGTCCGCGTGCGCTATGTTAAGGAACCCTATCGGTTGGGCAGGCCAGACCTGGTGATCATTCCCGGATCAAAGAGTACGATTTTTGACTTGCTTCGTCTGCGCGAGTGCGGTCTTGAGGCGGGCATAAAACAACTTGCAAACCGGGGAGTGCCGATAATCGGTATTTGCGGTGGCTATCAAATGCTTGGAGAGGGCATCAGCGACCATGCAGGCACCGAGGCAGGCGGCGAGGTCGCAGGGATGGGTCTGCTTCCTGTCACGACTGAGTTTGCAACAGAGAAGCGTCGTACCCGCGTGAGTGCCACCGCGCTTGATGTTGGCGGGGTGCTTGCCCCACTTACCGGAGCTAAGTTAGAAGGATATGAGATTCATATGGGTAAGACGACACTGAAAGGTGGCGTAAAGCCTCTTCTGGCCCTCAGCGACAATACCGCTGACGGCTGTCAATCCGGCAACATCTACGGCACCTATCTGCACGGCTTCTTTGACAGTGCGCAGTGCCGCGACAGAGTGCTCAATGCGCTTGCCAACGCCAAGGGTCTGTCGCTGGCAAATGCCGCATTCGATTTTGCGGCATATAAGGAGCAAAACTACGACTTACTCGCACAGGGCGTTCGTGATGCGCTTGAAATGGACCTGATTTATAGAATAGTAGAAGGGCGTTAGTCCGATCAGCGCATTCCCCGGCAACTGTTTCTGTCCCCGCTTCTGCCTCCGCCCCCAAGCCGTCCCCACGTCCCTATTTTGCCTCCCTGCCCAAGCCGTCCCGGGCACCTACCAACAACTCTGTGCAAACTGCACATTGACACTTTGGGTTATTTAAACTACATTTAGTAAACGGCTTCTTGCCTGTTTTAGTTTTGCAGGAAAGCCCGTCCTGTCTGTCAGGGAACCGGGTGCAAGTCCCGGGTGGTACTCGCCGCTGTAAGCGTTAGGACTGTGTGCTGACGTAAACCAGAAGATCTGCGAGCAGGACTGTACGCAAACGCTGGCGAATGGTATTGACCGGCGTACGCGAGAGATAGGTGGCGCACGGGTATCAACCGGCGCCTCTTGGGCAAGGTACGTCGCTCAAACACGGGAAAACGAGCCGTGACAATGCAGGCAGCATCGGTGCTGGCGTTGTTACGGTCTTTCTGTTTTTGGAGGCCGGACGGTACGCCTCTGCGGTATGCTGATGGTTGGCACCGACAAACAGAAAGAGGCAGGCATGTTTAAAGGCCCCGTGGAGAAGACCGGGCGAAGAGGAATACTCGCATTCGTCCTCGCAGTTACTATGGCGCTCGCCCTGGTGGCACCCGCTGGCTGCGCCGCACCGGCGCCCACCGAGACGTCAGGCTCCAGCTCAGTTGCACCGCCGCCCGACGCCGCGTCGTCGCTCAACATCAAGATAAGCTATCAGGCCGACAGCTCCGGGTTTGTCATCGCCCGCCAGGACTTCGCGGTGGCTCCCGACCTGGCTGAGCAGTACGGCTATACCGACAGCTTTGGCGGCGGACTGGTCTCGGCGCTCGATGCCATCGTCGCCGCCCACATTGCGGTGTTCGGGGCGGACAAGGAGCTCGTCAACAGCAAGCTTCAGACCGGCAGTGGCGACATGGGCGAGTTCATCTCAAGCTTCATGGGTGACGGCACGGGCAATATGACCTTCCTCGTCAACGGCGTCTCGGCGATGAACAGCGCGCCGGCTCAGAAGCTGGCCGAAGGCGACGTCGTCGAGTTGAACGCCGTTCGCGACACCGTTAACTTTACAGATGCGGTCTCCTGGTTTGAGGTGCCTACTGTCCCTGCCGCGTCCGGCTCAGTTTCTGCGTCTGGCGCTGCTGCCGACGCGCCCGGCGCTGCCGACGCCCCGGCTGCCGCCCCGTCCGCCGCTGCCGACGCCCCGGCCGACGCCCCGTCCGACGCTGCCGTCGCTCCGTCCGACGCCGCGTCCAGCTCCGCCGCCGCGCCCGCCCCGTCCGGCTCCGCACCTGACGCTCCCACCGCCCCCATCAGGATCGAGGCCGGCACCATCGGCGCTGGTCGACCCATTGAGCTTTCGGTCTGGCGCAATCCCGGCATGGGGTGGGGAACTCCGGAGACCCTCGCGGGCGCCGGCATCGTTCGCGTGAGCAGAAACCCCGTTGGTCCCGGCGCCACCTTCAGTGCTCCGCTGGCACTGACCGATGCCGAAGGCAAGGCGACGCTCACTTTTGAGCTGCCCGGCACCTACCTGCTCTCGGCGATAGACAGCAACGCCGATTCGCAGATCCCGTTGATGTCGCCGTGGCTGGAGCTCACGGTTAAGCCAGCGGCAACGGCTGGAACCGCGCCAACGGCGGCGGAGGCTAAGACGGTGGCAGACAAATTGGCCTCGACCTTATCCACAGCTTTAGCCGAGGCCAACGACTACCAAAGCGAGTGGCTGGTCATCGGGCTGGCGCGCGGCGGCTACCTGACGCACGAGCAGGGCCTGGCCTACCTGGACGCCCTTTACGAGACGGTCTCGCCGCTGCTTTCGGCCTCGGACAACCGCCTGGACGCCACCCGCGCCACCGAGAATGCGCGAGTTATTTTAGCTGCTTCTGTTCTGGGCGTTGACGCTACCCGCTTTGGCGACTACGACTTAACGGCACCGCTGGCCGACTTTAGCTACGTTACCCAGCAGGGGGTGAACAGCGCGGCCTGGGCCTTGCTGGCCCTGAACAGCGGCGGCTATGGCCAGCCGGCTGTGCGCGACGCTTTGGTGGCCTGGCTGGCAGAGCAGCGCCTGGAGTCCGGCGGCTGGGCGCTTTCTGGCTCGGAGACCGACGCCGACACCACCGCTATGGTACTGACGGCGCTGGCACCCTATTATGCTACAGGAAATGCTAATTTAGATGCCGTCATTGTCGCGGGCGCGAAGGCGCTGGCCGCCCAACAGAGTGACGGCGGTTTTGGCACCCACGTCGGCGGCGATTTTACGATGACCGCCGAGAGCTGCGCCTGGGCCGTCGTTGCCCTGGCGAGCTTAGGAATCCCGCTTGACGACAGCCAGTTCGTCCAGCAGGAGGTGAACCCCTATGACGCCCTGCTAAGCTATTATCTGGAGGAGGACGGCGATTCAGGCGCTTTCAGCCATCTTGCAGGCGGCGCGGCCAACGACATTGCCTCCGGTCAGGCGATGCTGGCCTTGCAGTCCGAGCTGGCCTACCTCAGCGGCGCGGCATCGCCTTTTGTCTCTGGCAAGGGGCAGCTGCTGCCCTATGCGACGGAGGCGGCGGTTGCTGGTGCGGCTGCGACCGCCCAGGGCGCGGCTCAGGCAGACGCAGGCGCGGCAGCGACGACGCCCGCCGCCGCGAAGACCGAGCCCGCCTCCACACCTGGATCCGCCCCGGCCTCTGACCCTGCCCCGGCACCGGCGGCGCAGCCTGCGGCCACCCTCTCAGTAGACGCCGAGACCCTTGGCCGCGGCTACTTTCTGGCACCGCGTTCTGTCAGTTTTACCGCCGGCGAGTCGGTCTTTGACCTGCTCCAACGCGAATGCCGCAGCGCCGGGATACCGATGGAATTCAACTCCAACCCGCTTTACAGCAGCGCCTACATCGAGGGTATCAACAACCTCTATGAGTTTGACGGTGGCCCCACCTCGGGCTGGATGTATAACGTTAACGGCTGGTATCCCAACTACGGTTGCAGCAGCTACGTCTTGCAAGACGGCGACGTCGTCCAGTGGCGCTACACCTGCGACCTCGGTGCCGACATCGGCGGCAGCGGCGGGGCGCTTGGGGGTGTCTGATGCCCGCTGGCGTTCAAGACGCCTTTTCTGGCCTGCATCCGGGGCCGTGCTATCTGTTCTTCGGCTTTGTGATCATCTTCACGGTGTTTTTCATGCACCCCGTGGTGTTGAGCATATCGTTCATCTGCGCCACCGCCTACGCCCTCTATCTGGGGCGCGCCCGGGCGCTGCGCTTCACGCTTTGCTTCCTGCTGCCGATAATGCTGCTGGCGGCAATCCTCAATCCCGCCTTTAACCACCGCGGCGCGACCATCCTCTTCTATCTCTGGACAGGCAATCCGGTAACGCTGGAATCGCTGGTCTACGGGGTGGCTGGGGCGCTGATGATCGGCGCGGTGATCCAATGGTTCTATTGTTACAACGCGGTTATCTCCTCCGACAAGTTCCTCTGGCTGTTCGGGCGCGCGATACCGTCGCTGGCGCTTGTTATCTCGATGGCTCTGCGGCTGGTTCCGCGCTACAGCGCCCAGGCCGCCCGCATCGCCGCCGCCCAGCGGGGTCTGGGCCACGACG
>JAISMZ010000165.1 GCA_031276475.1 Coriobacteriales bacterium | reverse complement strand
CTTCAATCATCGCCAAGGTCACCCGAGACGCCTTGATGGTCGCGGCGGCGCAGAGTTATCCACAGTACGGCCTTGAGCGCAACAAGGGCTATGCGTCTGCCGCGCACATCGAGGCGATTCGCGAGTACGGGCTGTCACCGCTGCACCGGCGTACGTTCTGCAGCAATTTCTTTCAGGACGCGCTGTTTTGAGGTTTGTGCCTGACTGCTGTTGGCTGCGGCTGCCCGCGCCACCGCTTTGTTGAAAGCTTCCCGACGGTTTTTTGAGTGGCTTACGAGCGTTTTGTGAGAGCGCTGTGAAGGGTTTCTGAAAGCCCGCTGACAGGCGGCTTTGTCATGCTGTTTTTATCCAAAGTCAGGAGGACAGTATGAGCAAGTCAGAAAAAGTTGTGGATCAGACCGGCGCCGCCGGCAAATCAGCCGCAAACAAGCCTGTCACGATCCGGGAACCCGACCGTCGGCGGCAGGAGCTGGGCCGAAAGGGAGAGGAGCTGGCCTGCACACTTCTGCTGCGCAACGGCGCCGAAATCCTGGAGCGCAACTGGAAGTGTCCAGCTGGTGAAGCTGACATCATCGCCCGCGAGGACGGGGAACTTGTCTTTGCCGAGGTCAAGACCCGCCGCAACATCAGCTCCGGTTTTCCTGAGGAGGCCGTTACCGCTCGTAAACGCGCGCGGTATGAGCGGATTGCCCTGATGTATCTGGCCAACCATGATTTGCCCTCGTCACGGGTGCGCTTTGACGTCATTGCCGTAACACTGATAAGCGAGAGCAAGACCATGATCAGGCACCATCGCGACGCCTTCAGTGCAGGGGTCTGACGGTGGCTGCTGGCGACAGGAACTGCGGCTTCGTGCATACCGCAACCATCAGCGGCGTAGAGGCGGTGCCGGTAACGGTTGAGGTCAGCGTGGGCAACGGATTGCCGGGCACCTATATCGTGGGCATGGCGGATACGGCGATCAACGAGGCGCGTTTCAGGGTGCGATTGGCCTGCCGCGCGGCTGGCTTTGAGGTGCCAAATCGCTGCATCGTCATCAATCTTGCGCCCAGCTCGCTGCGCAAGAGCGGTTCCGGGCTCGATCTGCCCATCGCCTTAGGCCTGCTGATTGCCACCGGGCAGATATCACCTGACATGGTTGCTGGCAGACTTTGCGTGGGTGAGCTTTCTATCGACGGGTCGGTGCATCCGGTAAACGGGCAGCTGGCTTACGAGCATTTAGCCTTTGAAAGCGGCCTGTCGCTGCTCACCGCACCGATACCGCGGGGCGTCTATCCGGCAAAGCGCCACGAACACCTCTGTTTGAGCTCCCTGGCAGACCTCTATGATGGCGCGCTTCAGCCTGCCCGTCCGCGCGAAGTAGACGGCGGCATTGCCACGGCGGATTTTTGCGATGTGGCGGGCAACGACTTTGTCAAGCGGGCCTTGCAGATCGCCGCTGTGGGCAAGCACGCTATTCTATTGCTGGGGCCGCCCGGATCGGGTAAGAGTATGTTGGCAAGCCGCCTGCCGAGCATCCTGCCTCCACTGAGTGATAGCGAACGTATCGAGAGCGCAATGATTCATTCGGTTGCCGGATTGCCCTATGAGGAAATACTCCAGGGAAAACAGCCGTTTCGCGCGCCACATCACAGTGCTTCACGGGCTGGCCTGCTGGGCGGTGGCAACCCGCTTGGTCCGGGTGAGGTGACCTTGGCACACAATGGCGTATTATTCTTAGATGAAATGCCGGAGTTTGGCTCCTCGTTGCTGCAACTGTTGCGCCAGCCGATAGAAAATGGCTACGTCGCCTTGGCCCGTGCCAATCGCACCTTGGTTTTCCCGGCGGACTTCTTGCTGGTAGGGGCGGCCAATCCCTGCCCCTGCGGCTATTATGGCGATCCGCAGCGAGCCTGTAAGTGCAGCGAAGCTCAGATCAGCAATTATCAGGGGCGTATCGGTGGCCCGATCATGGATCGTTTTGACATGGCGGTGCAGGTTCGCCGCAGCGATCCCGCGCAGGTTCTGGCTACCGGTCAGGGGGTTGCTTCCAAACCCCTGCGCACCGCAGTGTTAGCGGCAAGAGACTTTCGTCAGCAACGACAGGTGGCGCAGGATGCAGAAGCCCTTGATGCTGTAGATGTTGCGAATGGTGAGGCGTTTGCTGGCGTTGAAAAGACCGTGGAGCTTGCCGCTGCCGCAGATGTTGTAAAGGCTGTGGAGGCGATAAAAACCGACGCGGGCGCCGACTGTCGTCCGCGGCGAAGCGTCGCATCATCAGCGGCTCAACCGATGGCCAGTGCCAGAACGCTCGGCAACGGCATGCGGATGATAGCGTCCTGCAGGCTCGGAAGTACCGAGCGACGCTTCATCGAGCAGGCCGCAACTCGCTACCAGCTCAGTGGCCGCGGCATCATGCGGGCGCTGAGCGTGGCCAGAACCATTGCCGACCTTGAGGCCAGCGAGCGCGTCAACAATGATCATCTGCTGGAAGCCGTCAGCTTCCGCTTTGAGAATGGGGGATTTTGATGAGTACCGCTTTCGTTGTGCCTGCGGCAGAGGTTCCGACTGTCGTTTCAGCCGCCGCTCCGGCCGCCACCTCAGCCGCCACCTCAGCCGCCGCTCCGGTCATGAGCAGAGCTACAGCTACCAGTGTGGCTGCAGGAGCTGCCGCCTCAGCTGCCGCCGCCTCCCGCCAGACGCTCACCCGCAGTGATATTGCTTTCCCCGAGCGCTGCCTCGCCGTTGAGCCAGTCGTCGAGAGCCTCCAGGTGCTGGGTGACAGCGCTATTCTCAATTGCCCAGCGCTGGCAATTGTCGGCGCCCGCAAGGCTACGCCCTATGGCCTGAGCTGCGCTGAGCATTTTGGCTCGCTGGCCGCAGAAATGGGACTGATAGTGGTCTCCGGCGGCGCGATAGGCTGCGACCAGGCCGCTCATCGCGGTGCTTTACGCGCGCAGGGCAAAACGGTCGCCGTGCTGGGTTGCGGCGCCGACGTCGTCTATCCTGCACGCGCGGCCCGGCTGTTCGCGCAGATACTCAGCAGCGGTGGGGCCCTGCTCTCCGAGGCGCCCTGGGGCAGCCCGCCACTTCGTTTTGCCTTTCGCCGACGCAACCGCATCATTGCCGGTTTGGGTCTGGCAACCCTGATAGTCGAGGCGGGACTGCCCTCGGGTACCTTCTCCACAGCTGATGCGGCCTTGGCCTTGGGCCGGGAGGTGATGGTGGTACCGGGCTCTATTCACTCCCGCGAGTCCACCGGCTCCAACCGGTTGTTATTGCAGGGGGCTTTGCCCGTGGTGGATGATGAGAGTTTTTTGAGCTACCTTTCCGAAGCGGTGGGGGAGGCGCTGCCCGTTTCTCAGACGCCAGATGGGAGCTTGCCAGGTGGGCTTAACGACATCGAATCTGCCCTGATGGCAAAGGCGATGACGGTTGAGGAAGTCGCTACGTTGCGGGGTGGGGATATCACCGCGACCGTCCGCGAGCTTTCTGCCCTGGAGTTTGCCGGCAGCATAACGCGGCTGCGCGACGGTCGCTACACGGTCTGCGAGCAAAGGCGCTATCATTAGACTGATCAAGCTGACAGGGTTCTGTGCTACGTCTCCAAAGGAAAAGCCCAATCGGAACAGGTGGATGGTGACAAAACGAGCAGTGATAATCGGAGCAGGTCTGGCTGGCAGTGAGGCCGCCTGGCAGTTGGCGGAGCGCGGTGTTGATGTGCGGCTTATCGAGATGCGGCCGCAGCGGATGACACCGGCTCACCGCACGGATCGCTTCGCTGAGTTAGTCTGTTCAAACTCATTTAAGAGTGCGGCTTTGCCCTCGGCTGCTGCAACGCTGAAAGCCGAGCTGACATTAGCTGGTTCGCTGCTGATGCAATGCGCCCGCGACAGCCAGGTACGGGCCGGCAGTGCCCTGGCGGTTGACCGTGACCGCTTTTCCGCGTTGGTTACCACAGCACTGAGCGAACATACTCGCATTAAGATCATCCGTTGTGAGCTGCACTGCCTGAGCGATGCCCGTCGGTTTTCTGACGAGGCCGTCATCGTTGCCACGGGTCCTTTGACCTCCGACGCCTTAAGTGCCAGCATTGCCGCTACGCTCGGTGGCAACGCGCTGTCCTTTTACGATGCGGCCGCGCCAATAGTGATGGCCGATTCTCTCAACAGCGAAATTCTCTTTGCGCAATCGCGCTACAGCAACGAGGGGGGCGACTACCTCAACGCGCCCCTGTCACGCGAACACTATGAGTGCCTGATAGACGCGCTGTTGGCCGCAAAGCGGGTCAGGCAGCGCGATTTTGAGCAATCCGAGTTGTTCTCGGCCTGTCAGCCCATTGAAGAGGTTGCCCGCAGTGGTCGCGACGCCCCACGCTTTGGTGCACTCAAGCCGGTGGGGATCAGCGATCCCACTACGGGACGACGTCCTTGGGCGGTCGTTCAGCTGCGTGCCGAGAACGCCCAGCGTAGCGCCTATAACCTCGTGGGCTTTCAGACTAATCTGACCTTTGCCGAGCAACAACGGGTGTTTCGTCTGATTCCCGGCTTGGAACAGGCGGAATTCGCACGTTTTGGCGTCATGCACCGCAACAGCTTTCTGGATACGCCGCGGGCACTTGGCCCTACGCTGGAGCACCCTCGCGACCCACTGCTGCGTTTTGCGGGCCAGTTGACCGGCACCGAGGGCTACAGCGAGGCCGTCGCCTCGGGCCTCTACACTGCCCTGGCCAGCTATGCGGCGCTTGCGGGGCTGCCGGCGCCAACATTGCCTCCCGAAACTACCTTTGGGGCCCTGCTGGCTTACGCGACCGACCCAGCGACTCGGGATTATCAGCCGATGCACGTCAATTACGGCCTGATGATGCCGCTTGTGAACAAGCCCAAAAGGAAGCAGGCGCGCTATGAGGCCTACAGCACCCGAGCCCTTGCTGCCGCCCACGCCTCCATTGCCGCCCGTCCCGACCTCTGGCCTCCAGCGCCGTCACGGCTTGCCCAGGGCCGCCTTGCAACTTGAGCTGACGTCATCAATCGCTTAAGATGTCTGGATGAAAAACTACGACAACAAGACGACGCCGCCCGCGAGCAGTGAGCGGCCCGCCACTGAGGCGCTTGCCCACGACGCGGCCTTGCTGGAGGATTTCTTAAAGTCGTTGAGCGCCGAGCGCAACCTCTCCAAGCACACCGTGCGGGCTTACGCCAACGACATTCAGGCCTTTTTGCGCTGGTTGGAGCGCGAGCAGCTCACCATGGCCAGCGTTGATTACCGGCTGCTGCGACGCTACCTCGGCTACCTGAACAGTGCTCGTTACGCGCGCAGCACCATCAACCGTCATCTTTGCGCAATCCGCAGCTTCTCGGCTTGGCTCACGGAGCACCACTTTAGTAAAAGCGACCCCACCCGGATGATTTCTGGGTTGCGGCCTACGCATCTGCTACCCAAAATTGCCAGCCAGGATGATCTGGAGAAGGCGCTGGCCTTGAGCCCGGCTGACCCCGTAGAGTACCGCGACCGCCTGCTGGTGGAGCTGCTCTACGCTACCGGTGCTCGCGTCGGCGAGGTAGCGCGCCTGAAAGTCTCCGATCTCGATCTTTCGCAGGGCCAGCTGACCCTTTTTGGTAAGGGCGCCCGCCAGCGTATCGTGCCGCTTTACCCGCTGGTTATCCAAGGGCTACAAACCTACCTGACAACATTTCGCCCGCAGCTACTTGCCCGGGCCAAACCGCCTGGCGGTAAAGCCGCCGCTGCGCCCGTCAGCGAGGCCCTGTTCATCTCAACGCGCGGCAACCCGATGAGCGCCGACAGCCTACGCATTGCCTTTAAGGCGTTCTTCCGCAGTCGAGGTATTAGCTCAGATATCTCACCGCACGCTCTGCGCCATACCTTTGCTACCGATCTTTTGGAGAACGGCGCCGATCTCCGTGCTGTTCAGGAGCTGCTTGGGCACGCCAATCTGGCTACCACTCAGATATATACGCATCTGTCGGTTGCGCATCTTACCAAGGATCACGCCCACGCTCATCCGCGCGCGTCGGCGTAATCTGGTCGCGCCCCGCCCCGCCCCGCCC
>JAISMZ010000163.1 GCA_031276475.1 Coriobacteriales bacterium | reverse complement strand
AAATACATAGATTGGATGAGGACGCCGCGAACCTCGTGCTCTTCAACGAACGCGGCCAGGCGCTCGCCGATGCCCGGACTGTGGGTATCGGCGCCCATCATGAACAGGCCGCGCACCCGGATGCCGTGGCGCTGGATATTATGGATGGCGCGGATGATATCGTCGCGACGACTTTTCTTGTGATGCAGCGCGAAGCTCTCATCCTCCATAAACTCGATGCCCATCGCCAATTCAACAAAGCCGGCGCGCTTTAATAGATCGAGCATCTCGTCGTCAAACCCAACCTCATAGCGCGCCTGGATGGTAAAGCGGTAGCGGACGTCTGAGGCGATGATCGCTTTTAGTACGCTCAGTGCCCACGCGCGGTCGGCGAAGAAGTTATCATCCGTGACCCAGAGCGCTTTGGTCAGTCGGGGAATCGGACGATCGTCGTGAAAGGCGATGGCCTGACGGATGTCCTCCACGATGTTTTCGGGGCAGCGCGTACGCACGCGCCTGCCAAAATGCTGAATGATTACACAATAATCGCAATTGTCCGGACAGCCCCGCGAAGCATGAACCTGCGGCCAGAGGGTGTTGTGTCCGGCCATCTTGCGGTAGCGAAAGATCAGGTCGCGGTTGGGAATGGTGTTGATGTCTTGAGGCGCGAGTCGCTTGCCGGTGCTGGTCAGCGCGCCTTCGTGCAGCCAGGCGACGCCAGGAAAGCTAACGGGCACGTCGCGCTCCAGGCAGTCGATGAACTCGAGGATCGACTCGTCTGCTTCGCCAAGCAGTACGTAATCGCAGTGCGCGGCGGCCTCCTCCACATTTAACGAGGCATGAAGCCCGCCGATGACCACGCAGGCACTGGAATTTGCCCTGATCTTCTCGGCCAGCTCGTAGCCGCGCGGCGCCGCAAAGCTGAACATCCCAAGAAACACGATGTCGGCGTCAAGAACATCGTCCCAGTTGATGTAAGAGATAGACTCGCTGTACATCAGCGTGTCCTCAACGCGATCCTTGACGATGGTGGTCAGAGTGAGCAGGCCGATTGAGGGGTTGCGCAGGTGCTCCTCGTAGGTCCAGAGGTTGCGCAGAAGGCGCCGGTAAGGGGGGTTTCCCGGCTCGATGAAACGAATCTTGCGAATCTGCATGGCTTGCTCACTTCTCTTGTCCAATTAATGACATGATACTACAGGTTTGCCTTGGCAGTTGAGCTCGCGAATTTTGCTCAGGGATTTCCGTCCCACTTTCTACCCCCGTCTGGACGGTAACGCTCAGGGCGGTGTTCATGCGGTTTCGCACGGCCTGGACTTGCGCCAATCGCTTAACAGTGCGAGAATAACGGGGCTCCTGTCCCCATCGTCTATCGGTTAGGACACCACCCTTTCAAGGTGGAAAGGCGGGTTCGATTCCCGCTGGGGATGCCAAATCTCCTGCAACTGGGCAGCAGCGGTGCTCAGTTGCAGGAGATTTTCTGTTGCGTTAACGGCGGCGTGGCGGGGGCGGGCGCGCCACGTCAGGCGGCAGGGACACTGAGTTGTAAACCCGCCCGGGCAGCGGGTCCGCCAGGGCAGCAAACCCGCCAGGGCAGCAGGTCCGCCGCGCTGCCGCCTATCGTCCCAGGAAGCTGAATTTGTTTGCGCCTTGCGAGAAGTAGCTTTCAATCGCAGCGGACATATTCTCGTGGTTGATATTCAGAAAGCCCTCAGGCAGCAGGCCGCGAAGATCGCGGTTGGAGTAGAGCAGGGCGTCAAAGTAATGGGTTATCGCCGCATTGGTAAAATACATCGCCAGTTGTGACAGGCATTCCTGCGGCAGCTGGCGGCCACCCAGAATGAAGCGAATGTCGCTGATAATAGCTTGCTGGTAAAGCGATATGACATAGCGTATGAAGTTGGAGAAGGGGCGGTCGGTAATCACGCGACGGTAGTACTCGCGGTTCTTTTGCAGATATTCTCCGAGGATGCCAAAGAACTGTGAGCCGTCCAGGGAGCGAATGCCAACCGGGGTACGTGCGTAAAACGGCAGCTCGGGATAATTCAGGCGGGAGCCAGGCGGCAGCGAAACCAGATCCTCTGTCGCGCAATTGGCCTCAAGCAGGCCGGCAAGCTCAAAGCGGTAGACCCATTGTATCAGCCGGGCCTTGTCGGCAAAGTGATAGTAGAAGGTCTTGCGGCTGACGCCGCTGAGTTCAGCGATATTCTGTACTGAGATTTTCTTGTGCTGGCCCTGCGCTACGAGTCCTTTAAAGACATCGACGATTATCGCCTTGGTGTTGCCCTGCTGTTCGTTCATGGTGCAATCCTTCCCGGTCTCTTCGCGCTGCATCGCAAAGCCTATATCAAAACAGTAATAGTGTAACAGAAATATGGTTTCGAGGCATTTACGAGAGAAAAACAAGCTGGCGCGTTTAGGAAACATTTTACCATTCCAATAAAATGAGAGATAACACTGATAAGGGGAACGGTCATTTTTGTGTTCGCTCCTTACGCTCGCCCTCTTCTTTCGCCCCTTTGCCCTCGCCTTGGGCGCTCACCGCTCACACCCGCCACTCACGCCTACCACTCACACCCACCGCTCACGCCCGCCGCCCGCATTCGCTTTTGGGCGTGCGGAAACTCACGGGGCGCCTGCCCCTCCGCCTGTCGCCCGCCTCACGCTACGCGTTCGGCCCAGGGGTCAACGATATCTGCCGATTACCTCTCGGGCAGCCAGGGCGGTCATGCTCTGCTCGCTGTCAGCTGCGGAGCGGTTGCCACGGCAGTCCAGCCAGATGCGGCTGGCGCGCACCTGGTCCGTATAGCCGGCTGCATCAAAGATCTGCATGGCGTCATCTGCCACCCTGACCGCTGCCTCGGGCACATAGCGCCTCATCAGGGCGATCTCCAGGGGCGAGGCCTTTTTGCTTTGCAACGCTGCGGCGCTCTGATAGACATGGGCTTTGATATGAAAGATACGAGTGGCCATATCGGCCAGCTTCATTGCGGTCTGCTGAAAATCTGCGGATTGGTGGTTGTGGGCGGTACGTGCGGCAACTCTTTGCGCGGCGTCATCGTAGGCGGCTTCAGCCATTCCCAGGCTGTTGGCACAGATCAGGCAGTGCTCCAAATCGCCGGCTCGCTCCAGTGCAGGGCGTATCGTGTCGCCAGCGCCCACCTGCCAGGATGCTTTAAGCGCAACATCGTTAAAAACGACGACGGCGGAACTGATCATTTTTTGGCCCAGCTTGTTTATCGCAAAGGTTTGAACTCCTTCGCTGTGCAGCGGCACTAACCATGCGCTGAGGACAGCGCGGCCCTGCTCGTCGTGCTCGTCTTGGTTTTGTGCGGCAACAAGAATGTAGGGCGCGTGTTGGCCGTCGCTAACAAAGCTCTTCTGTCCGGATAAGATCAGTCGTCCATCACGCTCGCTTACCACAGCAGGACCGTTTGGCAGGTCCGAGTCCGCGGGTGCCTGCGCGGTTGCCAGCGAGAAGCAGGCACGACCAGTTGCCTTAAGCTGGTCGGAGATCATGGCGAGTTGGGGAGGATCGTCAAACAGTGATATAATATTAAGCGAATATAGTTGCGATTGGAGCGGCAACGTAGCACCAGCGCTGCGTGACAGCTCTTCAACAATCTGTACCTGCGCCAGCACCGAGACATCAGAGCCGCCGTAGCGGGGCGGCAAACCAAGGGAACCAAGGCCGCTGTTTTGATAGCTGAGCATCACAGAATCGGGGATTCCGCCGTCTTGATACCAGCGCGAGACGGCTTGCTCGCTGATAGAGCCCGCAGCAAAGTCTTTTGCCTTGTGAATGATCGCCCTGTCGGTGTCACTGAGAAAATGTTCAAACACGGTATCGCTCCCTTCGCGTTCCCTGCATCTTGCCGCCCGTTAAAAGCTAAGGGGGCACCGATTAATCACGGCGCGCCCTCTTTTGTCACCTCTTCAGATCCGCTCGTGTAAACAACGCCATTACCGCAGACAGGGGCACCGTTCGCCCGGACAAATGCGGAATAAACGGATCCGAAACCTGACATACAAGCATTAAGCGGCGCCTCCTTAAAATAAACGTGTTGATAAAAATGATACCCGTAGCCCATAGCGATTATGAGAAAATTCCAGTTTTCTCCACATATTCATGGGAGCTAAACACGGCATAGTTACAGAATCAAAATATTGTCCAAAAACGATGCCGGATGTCTTGATTATTATACCGTTGTTTACAAAAAAACGAGGTTCTGAACAGGCAAATCCTTTTGGCGGCTGGCCATCGCGTTTCGCGCATCCCGTTGCGGCGCGGCGGCTGCGACGGTCTTGCGCCCCCCCCGCCCGTGTCGCTGCTGCGGCCCCTGGCCTTCCGGCCGCCTCCTGCCCCGGCTGTCACCCGTCCGCTCCGGCCGCCCCGAGCTCCGGCTGCCTCCTGTCTCGGTTGCCGTCAACTGCCAGGTAGTATACCCTAGGGAGGTGCCGATTTAGTGCTACCTGACTCGTAGTCTAACGTGCCGGCAGTAATCGGCGTTTCTCTGGAACAGAAATCAACAGCAAGGGAGGACAGATAGATGGAAGAGAACACGACCGGCAGGGCTCTGGCCAGCATTCAGCGCGTTGGTGCCGTCGAGAATCTAAAGGACTCCGACTTTTTAGCAGTGGCACACATCAAAGGCTGGCAGTGCGTGGTCAAGCGCGGCGATTTTCAGCTCGGTGACGAGGTCGTCTATTTTGAGGTGGACAGCTTCCTGCCCGAGCAGGAGCGCTACGAGTTTTTGCGCAAGACCTCGTTTCGAGACAATGTGGATAATGGCCGGGGCTTTCGCATCCGCACCATCCGGCTGCGCGGCGAGCTTTCTCAGGGACTGATTTTGCCGCGCGCGGACTTTCCCGAGATTCCTGCCAGCGCCCAGGAAGGCGACGATGTTACCGAGCTGCTCGGCGTGCGCAAGTGGTACATCCCCGAGGTGGCCACCGGCACGGGCCGCTCCATCGGCGGGCGCCCCTTTGGCATCCCGGCGTCCGACGAGATTCGCGTGCAGTCGGCGCCGGAGCTGATTGACCAGCTTAAGGGTCAGCCCTATTACATCTCCACCAAGATGGACGGCACATCCTGCATCGTCTACTGCATCGACGGCAAGATAGGCTGCTGCAGCCGCAACAACGAAATAGCCGAGGATCCCGACGCGTTATACTGGCAGCCGGTGTTTCGCTACGGGCTCAAGGAAAAGCTCCTGGCCCTGGGTCGCGACGTGGTGCTCACCGGCGAGCTCTGCGGCCCCGCCATCCAAAAGAACAAGCTGCGCCTGGGCCAATACGAGTGGTACGTCTTTGACTGGCGGGAGTGGAGCACGCTGCAATACGCGCCGCTAGCGCAGATGCTGGAGAACTGCGCGTCCTTAGGCGTGCCCACGGTACCTGTGGAGGAGACCGGCGACGCCTTTAACTACGACCTGCCCGCCCTGCTGGAGCGAGCCTATGGCAAATACCCCAGTGGCCTGCTCAAGGAGGGCATCGTCGTGCGCAGCTCGCTCACTCCTCACCAGCCTTCATTTAAGGTCTTGAATAATCAGGCGCTGCTCAAGGAGTAGGATGTTCAAAGAGGCGCCGGCGACCGCCGAGCGACCATCAGCCCTTGCAAAAAAGAACTGGTAGACAGCAATTACACCATCTACCAGCGAATTCTTGGTCGCGGGGACCGGATTTGAACCGATGACCTTCGGGTTATGAGCCCGACGAGCTACCAGACTGCTCCACCCCGCAAAATGAGGGAACTGACAGGATACTACCTTACGGTGTCTTGCGCAAGTGCCGGGCCAACGCCGCTTCGCATGAGGCGGCTTTGGCCCGGCGGACAGCCGGGGAGGCGTCGCCGCCCGCGCCTCCCTAACCAACAATCACCTCGGGAGGGGTGCGAGGGTCGGGGTGCCAGTCCTCCTCCGCAAGTCCGCCCTCTACAATCTTGTCTACAGGCACACGCAGGTAGCGGGCAAAGCCCTGTGCGGCCACGGTGCCGTCCTGAAGGAGGATCACGCCGGAGGCCTCGGAGACGCGCGCAGTGATTTTGTCCAGTCGCGCGATGCCCAAAAGCGGCTCGCCCAGTGGCACGGGGGCGCGGTATTTAATGGTCAGCTCCATCGTTACGCCAAAGATCTCCGGGTGCTCCACCTGCACCACGCGCCCGAGCATCTCGTCAAGGATGGTCGCGGTGATGCCGCCGTGCACTCGCCCGGGGTAACTCTGGTGTTCCTCGATGGTCGTAAAGGTCGCGGCAAGACTGCCGTCCTCCAGATTCAGAAACTGGGCATGCAGGCCAAAGATGTTTTCCTCGCCGCAGGCCAGGCACATTCGCGAAATATTCTGGGCGCCGCAAACGCGACGCTCACTTACCTGATGCTTCATGGTTGCCGCCCTCCAAGCTGCGCAGACGAACGGGCTGCGCTTCCGGTATAATCCGATTCTACACTACAACCACCGTCGCTGCTGACCGCGTTTGCGCCCGCCACTTTTGCCAGGACGCGCCGCAGTCAGATGACAGACCGATGAACCCGAGGTGATCCCATGAGCCCTACCGCCCTGCTGGAAGAAGAGAACGCTTTGGATAAGATCGTCTTTTTCGCTTTTGATGAGGCTCGCGAGAAATTGGAGCAGTCCGGCAGCTTTGAGCCGTTCACGGTGCTTTTGGCCGGCGAGGAACTTTATGTTGAGACCCACGGCGGCGAGCAGCCGGCCGAGAGTCTGGAGTCCGCACGCCGGACGATTTCGGAGATGTTTAACCTGGTGAGCGCCTACGCTTTTTGCTATGACGGTTATCTGAACAGCGACGAGGAGAGGCGCGACGCGATCATCGTTGAGCGGGCGAGCAAGGGAGACGCGACAGCTGAGGTTTTCGCGCTGCTTTACGACGCGACGGAGGCTGCCGGCGGGGACGCGACGGAGGCCGAGGGCGTAGCGGGCGCGGCGGAGGCTGAGGGCGGGGACGCGACGGAGGCCGAGGGCGTAGCGGGCGCGGCGGCGGGCGCTGTGGAGGGCGCGGCCGCGGCGGGTGCCGTAGGTGTTGCGGCAGCGGGCGCGACCGCTGCGGAGGCTGTTGCCGCCCCAGCTCCCGGTGTCGTCTCCGACGACATTTTGGCCGCCCCTGCCGCCGCCGTAATATCCTACGACGAGAACATCTACAGTCTCGGCGAGGCAGAGTCGCTGTTCCCGGCGGCAACAGATGACTGACGCCCTGATCATCCCCGGCACGCCGCCGGACGTCGTGCGTCACTATCAGACGTTGGCTGCCCGCGCCAAAGAGATGGTGCTCGGCACGGTTGAGGAGGAGTTTGTTGTCCTCGACGTTGAAACCACCGGCTTCACGCCGGGGCGCGACGCGCTGATCGAGGTGGCGGCGGCAATCATCTGCGGCCCGCGTATCATCCGGCGCTTCTCGACCTTCGTTAACCCCGGACGCCCCATCCCCGAGCAGATAAGCGAACTCACCGGCATCAGTGACGCAGACGTCAGCGACGCCCCCGCGCCCGAAGAAGCGATTGCCGCGCTGATAGACTTCGCGGGCGAGCGGCGGATCATCGCCCATAACGCCAGCTTCGATCAGAGTTTTGTTCAGGCCTCGGCGCCGCTTGCCACAAAAGCTGTGGAGAAGACCGTGCCGTTTGAGTTGCTGGAACCGGCGTCGCCGGAGCTCGCCGCGCCAGCGTCCGCGCAAACTCGCTTTGACCTGTCGCCTGCGGTTGGGGCCGACTCGCCGTCTGCGGCTGTCCCCGCGAACGATACCGCCCTGTCGCCCGCTGCTGAGGCCGACTCGCCGTCTGCGGCTCCGACGCGCTCCGGCCCGCCGCCGCTGCTTGCCGCCGATCCCTGGATAGACACCGTGGAGCTGGCTCGCATCGCCCTGCCCCGCCTGCGGGCACACAACCTGGAGGGCCTCAGCGCCACCTTTGCTCCCGAGCAGCGCTCCACCCATCGCGCGATAGACGATGTTGAGGCACTCTGCGTCATCTGGCGGGTGTTGCTGGTAGCTCTGGGCGATTTACCTGCGGGACTGCCACGACTGATAAGCGAGCTGTTCTTGGGGCTGCCCTGGGCCCTGCGCGACATCGTGCGCACGGTGGCCGAGCAGCTGCAACCAGACGCCCCGACCTTCTCCCTGCGCGATGCCCGCTCGCAGCGTCTGGAGGAGATTCCCGCCAACCCCAAGATTGACGCTCAGGAGCTAGGGAGGCACCGCTTAAATCATTGCACGCCATCTTCTGGCCAGGTAGCACTAAATCGAGGGCAGTCGGAATCACTGCGCAGCAACCCGATGTACGCCGACGATTTAGTGCTACCTGACTCGGAATCTGACGCACTCCCCGGGGCCCCCGCAGAACTTGAAGGAGCGAAGCGACTGAGTTCTGTGGGGCGGGAAGCTTTTATCGGGGCCTCCCTGGTTGGCGGCATCGCCACGCTCAAGCCGGTGGAGCGCGATGAGTTAGAGGAAGCATACTCAGCGTCGGGGCTGCTCGGAAAAATGTATGCCAACTTTGAGCCGCGCGCCGAGCAGACGGAGATGGCCAGCGCCATTGCCGAGGCGTATGCGAACGGCACCCATCTGGCTATCGAGGCCGGCACAGGCGTGGGCAAGTCGATGGCCTACCTCTTGCCCCAGGCGCTTTTTGCCCGGCGCAACCGGGTGACCTGCGGCGTCGCCACCAAGACCAACGCCTTGCTCGACCAGCTGATCTACCACGAGCTGCCGCGACTGGCCGCCGCGCTCGCTGAAAGCGAAGCCGAAAGCGGACACAGGGACGGTTCATCCGTCCTGGGCGGAGACGGCGAGGGCGAAAGCGGAGACGGGGACGGTTCGCGCGACACAGAGGGACGGTTCCTTTGTGGGGACACAGAGGGAGGGGACACAGAGGGACGGTTCTTTTGTGTTCCTGGGAAAACCATTGCCTGTGATGAAACCTTGTCGCCAGGAACACAAAAGAACCGTCCCTCTGTGTCCCCTCCCTCTGTGTCCCCACAAAGGAACCGTCCCTCTGTGTCGCGCGAACCGTCCCCGTCTCCTGCCGTCCCCCTGCGCTACGTTGCCCTCAAAGGCTACGACCATTATCCCTGCCTGCGCAAACTGATGAGCCTAGCTGCCTCCGGGCGCGAGAAGAGCCGGGAGTTCAGCTCACCTGCGCCGCTGGTGCTGGTGGCACAGTTGCTGGCCTTCTCCGTACAAAGCGCCCACGACGACCTTGACCCGCTGCCTTTGTGGTGGGGCGGGCTGCCGCGCTTTGAGGTCTGCGCCAGCGCCGAGGACTGCCTGCACTACCGCTGCCGCTACTACCGTTGTTGCCTGTTGCACAGCGCGCGCCGCCAGGCCGAGCAGGCCGACATCGTCGTTACCAACCACGCCCTGCTGTTTTGCGACGTGATGGCTGAGCGCGGTATTCTGCCGCCAGTGCGCCACTGGGTGATAGATGAGGCCCACGGCGTGCAGGCCGAGGCTCGCCGCCAGCTCTCGGTAGCGGTTGAGGCTCGCAGTCTGCGCTCGCTGCTGGACAGCCTGCTGCATCAGGGCGGCACGTTAAACCAGATAAAACGCCATGCGGCCGAGCTGGAGGGCGGACTTTTGCTCGTCGCTTTGGTGGACCGGGCACTCAGTGACTCGCAGGCCATTCAGGCGGTAGCGACCTCATTTTTCTCCTACCTCAAAGAGCTTACGCAAAGCGAACTCGTCGAGCGCAGCAGCTATGATCGCGTGGACCTCTGGATAAGTGAGCAGGTGCGCGACTCGGCGGCCTGGGGCGCACTGCTTTCGGCCGGCCGGGCGCTGACCGAACGCCTGAGCGCATTGCTTAAAGCTTGTGGAGAAGTGCGCCAGGCCGCCGCGCACTATGACGAGCTGATCGAGGCGACAAGCGACCTTTCAGGCCTGACGACGCAGATAAGCGAGGCGTTGGACGCCTTGCTCCTGGTGATGGACGGGACGGACGAGGAGTACGTCTACTACGCCGAGCTGGACCGGCGGGAGAACGTGGCGACCGACAAGCTCGTCGCTTCGCGGCTGGACATCGGTGCGGTACTGTTGAACGAGTTCTATCCCGAGATGACGAGCGTCGTCTTTACCTCGGCGACAATCGCCACCGGGGTGGGCCGTGACCTGCGGCGCGACTTGCAGGCCGCCAACGGCTACGAGGCCCCCAGCGACCGCGCCACCGCCAGCAGCCATACCACTGGCGACTACAGCTCCAGCCACGACTCGCGCCGCGCCGCCCCTGCCGCATCCCCGTTCGCCTTCTTTGAGCAGGGCGTGGGCCTCGACCGCCTGCCGCCCCAGCAGCGCGGCGTTTTACAGCTTGACTCCAGCTACGACTTTCAGCAGAACATGACCATTGTTCTCCCAACCGATATGCCCGCGCCCAACGAGCGCGCCTACAGCGGCTGCCTGGAGGAGCTGCTGTACCGCCTGCACCGGGCGATGGGCGGCTCCACGCTGACCCTTTTTACCAATCGCCGCGAGATGGAGCAGCACTACGCCGCCCTCAAAGGTCGTCTGGCGGAGGTGGGCATCACCTTGCGCTGCCAGTTTCGCGGAACGTCCACCAAGCGGCTGCGTGACGACTTCCTTGCCGACGAGACCCTCAGCCTGTTCGCCCTGCGCTCGTTTTGGGAAGGCTTTGACGCGCCCGGCGACACATTGCGTTGCGTGGTCATTCCCAAATTGCCCTTCGGCCGCCCCAACGATCCGCTGCAAAAGGAGCGCGAGCGCCGCGAGGGGGCCCAGGCCTGGCGTCGCTATGTCCTGCCGGAGGCGATCATCAGCCTCAGACAGGCCGCCGGCCGCCTGATCCGCTCCAGCACCGACAGCGGCTATCTGGTGCTGGCCGACGCCCGACTGCGCAGCAAATCCTACGGCAAGTCCTTCCTCGACGCTCTGCCTTCGCAAAACCGCCTGGCGATGACCGTTGAGGAAATCGCCCATCTCAGCCCCGAGCAAACGCGGGCCAGCCAAGCGCGAACCAGCCCGGCACGAGGCATCTCGCAAAAGGAGGCCCAATGAACATCCTGATACTCGGCGGCGGCGGCCGCGAACATGCCATCGCGGTGAGCCTTGCCAAATCCCGTGACTGCGAACAGATCTACCTGGCCCCCGGCACCGGCGGCACGGACAAAAGCGGACACGACGACAAAAGTGGACGCGGTGGCAAGGGCGGATACGGTGACGAGGGCGGATACGGTGCCAAGGGCGAGCGCGGTGACGAGGGCGGGCGCGGCGGCGGCGAGGGCGAAAGCGGA
>JAISMZ010000132.1 GCA_031276475.1 Coriobacteriales bacterium | reverse complement strand
TTTTACCTTGTTCAGAATGCCGCCGATGATCCAGGCGTAGACCATCTCTACGAGGTAGAGGATGGCGACCCAGCGCCCGATCTCCTCAACCGACCACGTTGTTACCGTACCCCAGTAGGCCGAGACCCAGCTGACAAAGGTGAAGGAGCAAAACGTGAAGCAGGCGGCGGCCAGCGCCAGCGTAAAGGAGCTGAACGATTTGATGCCTTCAAGGATTTTAACGTCGCTGCTCTCCACATCGGCATTGCTTTGGCCGACCGGCGGGCTTTTAACGAAGAGCAGGAAGAGCACGGCTGCGATGATGCAGGCCACAAGCCCCAGCATCCACATCCCCTGCCATCCCAGCGCGTGGGTAATCGGGGCGCCGAGGAAGAAGAGGACGGCCTGGGAGACCATCATCCACGAACCCCAGATACCCATCGGCAGGCCACGCTTCTCCGGAGGAAACCACATCGAGATCAGCGTCGGCGCCAAAACGGCTATGATGCCGATACCGGTTCCCTCGATAACGCGACTTGCGATTAGTACGGCGATGTTTTCGGTCAGAAGGCCGACGACCGAGCCGAGCACGGCGAACAGCAAAGCGGCAAGCCCTGACCTCTTTGGCCCGAATCGCTTGAGGATCATCGCCGCGGGCAGTGCCATGATGAGACCGATGAATGTGAAGATGGTGCTGAGGATTCCAGCCGTGCTCATGTTGATGTTGAAGACCTCCATCAGCACCGTGATAATAGGTGAGATCTTGTTCTGAACCAATGCGAGTGCAATGCCGCCAAAAATCGCGATCAGACAGACCAGCCATGCTTTGGTACTTGTTTTCTTAGCTTGAACCATGAGTGATTTGACACCTCCATATCGGGTTTGATCAATCGAAGCTACCTACGCCTTGCCGTCTGCGCTTTGTGCTCCTTCCTCTCGTTTATCGCCGTGAGGCCTGTACGCATGCATGCATGGGCACATCTTGGGAGCCTGCCGCTAAAGCAGCAAGGTATACTGATGATGAAGTCTTTAAAAGGAGGTTCTCATTACAAAAATATGAGGCCGTCTCGCCGCGCGGAGGGTGACGGAGTGACGCTTGCGGGTATGTGCCCGGTGTGAGGCCTTGCAATGACTGGTCTTGCGGCTGTCGTTTTGGGCGAGGAGCAATGGCAGCCGGCTCTGAGCGGGAGCCAACGGTAGCTGGCTCTGCGCTGTCCACCCGCGGGTCAGACCCAACGGTAGCTGGCCTTGCTGCGGCCGGTTTTGAGCGAGGTCAACAGCCGTTGACCTCGCTATAGCCACTGTCGGTTGGCGGCTCAACGGTAGTCAGCTCAGCGGTCGCCGGTTCAACGGTTGCCGGCCTGATGGTAGCCGGCTCTGAGGCCGTCGGTCTAACGGTAGTTGGCTGTAATTCGCTGGCGATCTGGGCTACAATGGCCCCCGAACAAGACCGCAGTTCTCCGATATGTTGTTGTGGCAACCTATCGTGCGAGGCCCCGTAAAGAAAGCCTTCGCAAAGACCGGAAGGACGCAATGAATTTAAGCCTGGACTTTAATGGCTTGTGCAAGGCCTGTACTTCGATGATAAAGAACCCCGCCCTTATCGTGTCCTTCTCGTTTTATAAAGCTTTGATTATTGTTCTTTTTGTTGGGACGGCGCTGCCGATCCTTGGCGAACTGTCGTCGCGGACGTTACTTTTTACAGTCTGTGCCTGCGCTTGCCTCGGGGTGGCTGCTTTCTTGCGCAAGAGGAACAACATCTTTGCGCAGGATTGGTATGCGTGGGCACTGCTGGCCTGCATGCTTATTGGCACCCTCCTCCTTTTTCTTCAGGGTAACGCCGGTATGCAAGACGCGCTTTCCAGGGATCTGTGCTTTGCCCTGGGCATCGTTTTGCTGGGGATTGGCTTTATTGGCGCTCATGTTGAGTTTGGACGGGTGCTTGGGCACCTTGGGGCAACGCAGACGCTCGTGTATGGTATAACCAGTTCGTGTATCGGCGCGTTGATCTACCTGCTGGTCAGCCTTTTGCCTATCCTCGCAAGATGGGTTGCGACGGCGCTTTTTTTGTGCCTTACCATCTTCTTCCTTTGTCGTGCCCGTGCGGCGTTTGACCCCCGGGAGCTTTTCGGCACAAAGCGCGATGAGCCCCTCAGGGTCCCCTGTAAGTTCATGACGACGTCTTTGTTGCAGGGGCTGTCGTTTGGCTTCCTGTATGGCGTCTTGTCGTTTACGGGTGGCTCCCTGCACCCTCAGCTTGAGATCGCGGCGTTCATCGGGTCTGCTCTCCTGACCTTTGTGACGCTTCTGGTTTTGCGGGTCGACTTCAACCGTGCTATCTACCAGATAGGTTTTCCGCTGATGGCAGCCGGGATGCTTTTGAGTGGCGTCTTTTTTACGAGTTTGGGCAGTGGGGGCTTTGGTCATCTAGCTCAGATGTTGGGGTTTCTCTACCTCGATCTCGTACTGTGGGCGCTCGGCTCGTATCTGATACGGGACCGCAATCAGCCTGCGACCTGGGTCGCTGCCTGTCCTTCGGCTCTGCTGATGGCCGGTCGTGCTCTGGGGCTTCTTGCGGGCAATGCCGTGCCCCGGGACGCTGCGGGTACAGCCCTCAGCGTCGTCGCGTTCCTGATAGCACTCTCGGCGCTTTGGCTGTCAAGCGGCAAGAACATCAGGACGGGATGGGGCTTCATCCGCCCCGGAGGGCCCGAAGTCGGAGGTGAGCTGCTCAACGCCTGCACCAGCATCGCTCAAGACTACGGGCTTACTCCACGTGAGTCCGACGTGCTGAAGGCGCTTGCTCTGGGACAGGGCTCCGAAGAGATAGCAAAAAGCCTCTTTATCTCACAGAACACGGCAAAATCGCATATGCAGAGTATCTATCACAAGATTGGTGTTCACTCAAAAAAGGAACTGCACCGGATCGTCACAGGCAGACAGAGGCTTTTTGCATCTTCGCAGGGTGACTGATGGCTGTGGTAGGGTGGTGCAGGGGGATGCCCGGCCTTCTCCACAGATCACCCCTTGACAGCTCAGCTACTCAGTAATACAATATACCGGTACTCAGTGATACTGCATATCAGAATTACTGAGTACCAACAGCGATGAGACGTCCAGCACGCGAGTGCGGCGAGGCGCTGATGGCACGAGCGGCAAGTGTGCCCGGAGAGGCATTCGCAGAAAGGAGTGTAGCATTTGGAAATGACGGAAATGACGGAAATGCTCAAGGGTGTGTTGGAGGGCTGCGTGCTGGAGTATATCGGCCAGGGCGAGACCTACGGCTACGAGATAACCCGCAGGCTCAATGAACTCGGCTTCTCTGACGTGGTTGAGGGGACGGTCTACACCATCCTTGTGCGCCTGGAGAAGAACGGCCTGGTGAAGACCACAAAACGCAGCTCTGATGTGGGCCCGCCACGCAAGTTCTTCACGCTGAATGAGGCGGGGCGGCGCGAGCTGGCGCTATTTTGGCAGAAATGGGCCTTTGTCGCGTCCAGAATAAACCGATTGCAGGAGGAAGGAAGTTCCGATGTCTGATTTCTTTAACAACTACCTGAATATCAAAAAAATCTGGCGGGACAAGCGCGAATACCGCGAGCAGATGGCGCGGGTGGAGGCGTTGCCGGAGGACTACCAGTACGTATTCAAGAAGATCCAGGCGCATACGTGGATGTTCGCGGGAGGTTCCGGCCTCGACATGATGGACGTCCACTACGGGCTGATAGACCTCTTTGAGTCCGGCGCGGCCAGCGGCAAGCCGGTCCTGGAGGTTACGGGCAGCGACGTTGCCGCGTTTTGTGACGAGCTGTTGCGCAACGCCACGACCTATACTCAAAACTGGCGCGATAAGCTCAACCGCGATATAGCTAAAAAGGTTGGAGGAGGAAGATGATCCCCGCTGCCGCCGCCGCCGTGTCTGCCCGCAGCACCGCCCCTGTCACACCTGTCAGCGCCGCCCCCGCCATAGCCGTAAATGGACTGCAAAAATCATTCGGCAGCACCGAGGTCTTAAAGGGCGTCAGCTTCACCGTTAAAGCCGGCGAGGTATTCGCCCTGCTCGGCTCAAACGGCGCGGGCAAGACCACCACCATCAAGATCCTCACCACCCTGCTGCGCGCCTCCGCCGGCACGGCTGAGGTCTGCGGCCTAAACGTGTTCAGCCAGGCCCGCCGCGTGCGGGAGGCAATCAGCCTGACCGGCCAGTTTGCCGCCGTGGACGACGTGCTCACGGGGCGCGAGAACCTCGTGATGATTGCCCGCCTGCGCCACCTGCGCGACCCGCGGGGCGAGGCCAAGCGGCAGCTGGAGGCCTTTGGGCTTTCAGAGGCGGCGGACAGGCCTCTCGCGCAGTATTCCGGCGGCATGAGGCGCAGACTCGATCTGGCGATGAGCATGATTGGCGCGCCAAAGGTGGTGTTTCTCGACGAGCCCACCACGGGGCTCGACCCGCAGGGCCGACTCGCGGTTTGGGGCATCATCCGGGCGATGGCCGCGTCCGGCGTCACAGTCTTTCTCACAACCCAACACCTTGAGGAGGCGGACAGCCTGGCCAGCCGCATCGCGGTGCTGCACGAGGGCAGAATCGCCGCCGAGGGAACAGCGGCAGAGCTAAAGGTGCTCGCCCCGCCGCCAAAGCTGGTGCTGTCTTTTTTGGAGGAGGGCGACCTCGCCCGTGCGCAGGAGGCTCTCGCGGGAAACGACGTACAGGCCGAGCCGGAGGCGCTTGCGCTCTCGGTTGCAACCGACGGCAGCGTCCATGCGGCAACGGAGGTGTTGGGGACGTTGGAGCGGGCCGGCATCACGGCGACCTTCGCGCAAAGGCCACCAACGCTTGAAGAGGCGTTTTTAACCATCATCGGCGCGCCCACTGCGCCCGCAGCAGCCACCGCGCCCACTGCGACTGCAGCAGCCACCGCGGCCGCCACCGAGTAAGGAGACCCAAGATGACCATCAGATACGCGATAAGCGACACGGCCGTGATGACCGGCCGCGTCCTCAAACAAATGCTTCGCAGCGTGGACACGATCATCACCGTGCTGATCATGCCCGTGATGATGCTGCTTGCCATGCGCTATGTGTTCGGCGGTGCGATGGACCTCGGCGGCATCGGCACGGCGGACTATATGCTGCCGGGCATCTTCTTGTACTGCGTGATCAGCGGCGTCGCCTATGTTGCCTGGCGGATCAACAGCGACGTACAAAAGGGCATCTTCGAGCGTTTTCACTCCATGCCCATCGCAAAGTCATCCATCCTCGGCGGGCACGTGCTGGTCTCCGTCATTACAAACGCGCTAAGCGTGGCCGCGCTTGTGCTCGTCGGGCTCCTCATCGGCTTTCGCCCGCAGGCAGACCTTGCCGAGTGGCTGCTCGCGGCGGCGGTGATCCTGCTGTTCACCGTTGCGATGACCTGGGTCAGCGTCTTCTTCGGGCTCAGCGCAAGCTCATCAGAGGCTTCCGGCGTGTTCTCCTACCTGCTGATGGGGCTGGGTTTTGTCAGCTCTGCCTTCGTGCCGGTAGCCTCGATGCCCGCTGCTCTTGCGGCCTTCGCCAGCTATCAACCGATGACCCCAATAGCCAACTGCCTGCGCCAGCTGCTTTTGGGCGAGCCCGCCGGCGGCGACCTGTGGCTGGCAATCGCCTGGTGCGTCGCAATCGCCGCGCTCTTCTGGGCGCTGTCGCTGGGAGCCTATAAGCGCCGGATGCGCTGAGTGCCCGGGCTGCTGCAATTTTATGCTCCTTCTGCCTGCGGATAACCCCGCGAGTGCGGGGTAAAGTGCCTCCATGGGCTTATTTGTCACCGTTAGCCTTTACCCTTCCTGCGCCTGGCCTCATGGATGGAGCTCTCAGCTACGCAAAACTTATTGAGTGAATCAAAGCCGGCCCTCATCGTCTCGGAGCGCTTGGATTAGTCCAGCCACTCGGCGCTTTGCCTGAAAGCAGCCAAAGCGCCGCCCAGGCCAGAGATCTCTTTGCCTTTCTGCTAAAAAACGCGCTCATCACGATATCCTTCCTTCAGATAGTCATCCATCTCTGCCGCGCTGCTG
>JAISMZ010000099.1 GCA_031276475.1 Coriobacteriales bacterium | reverse complement strand
CGCGAGGACATGGAGTTCACCAGCAAGCGCCACCCCTCGCGCTGTCATTATCGGGCGGCGGTAAAAGACGGTAGGGTCACCGCCCTGGAGGCCTCCGTGCAGTTTGACTCCGGTGCCTTTACCACGCTCTCGCCGGTCGTGCTGCAACGCGGCATCATCGCCGCGCCGGGCGTCTACAACATCGCCAATTTGCGCATCCATGGCCAGGCAAAAAAGACCAACAGCATGCCCACGGGCGCGTTTCGCGGCTTTGGCGCTCCGCAGACCTTTTTTGCGGTGGAGCTTCTGATGGATCATATCGCGGCCGATCTGGGCCTTGAGCCTTTGGCCTTTAAGCAAAGCCAGCTGGTGCGCCAGGGAGATCCCACCTCCACGGACGGCATCTATCACTATCCGGTGCCCCTGCCGGCGATGATCGCCGAACTGGAAGAAATGTGCGACTACACTAATAAGCGAGCATCACTGGCCCAGCCCCAGCAGGGACGCTTTCGGCGCGGCATCGGCGCGGCGCTGTGGTTTCACGGTGCCGGCTTTACCGGCAGCGGCGAGCGCGACTTCATCAAAGCGGTCGTCCGTATTCACAAAGACGCCGCGGGCGAGGTGGAGATCCTGGCCGCCAACAGCGACATCGGCCAGGGGGTGAAGACGACCTTCTCCAAAATTGTGGCTGCCGAGCTGGCTGAACACGGCGTAACCTACGAGAAAGCGCGGATCGCCAACCCCAACACATCCCGGGTGCCCGACAGCGGCCCGACCGTGGGCAGTCGCAGCCTGATGATCGTCGGTGAGCTGTTGCGGCGGGCGGCAAGGCGTCTGAGCTCCGAGTGGCGCGACGGCGTTGAGCAGACCGCCGAGGAGCACTACGTTGAGCCGGATATCCTGGTCCCCTTCAGTCTGGAGGACTTTCACGGCGACGCCTACCCAACCTACGCCTGGGGCGTGGCCGCCGTGGAGCTGGAGCTTGACAGCCTGACCGGCGAGCAGCAGGTCCTGGGCTCCTGGAACGTCTTTGACGTTGGCACGCCGATAGACGAGACCGTGGTGCTCGGTCAGATGGAAGGCGGCGTGCTGCAGGGACTGGGTTACTCGTCAATGGAGCAGATGGCTTACGACGGGCGCGGTCGTATCCGCAATAATTCCTACAGCGACTACATCATTCCCACGGCCGCCGACGTGGACCAGCTGGAGGTGCGCCTGCACGTTGAGGAATACCCCTTTGGGCCTTACGGTGCCAAGGGTGCCGGCGAACTGCCGCTGGTGGGCATTGCCCCGGCCTATGTCAACGCCCTGGAGCAGGCGCTGGGCGGCGAGGCGCTCTCGCACATTCCCTTTACGCCCGAAGACGCCCTGCGCACGCTGGTCAGCCGTGGGCAGGCCGCTGGCCGCGAGGAGGTGGCCGAGCACGGGGAAGCCGCCGGCCGCGAGGAGGTGGCCGAGCGTGAACAGACCGCTGGCCGCAAGGAGGTGGCCCAATGACACGCGTAGACTTCACCTTGAATGATAGCCCCGTTAGTTGGGAAGGCCCTGCCCTGGCCCGTCTGCTGGACGTGCTGCGCGACGAGCTGGGCTGCACCGGCGTTAAATGCGGCTGCCGCGAGGGCGAATGCGGCACCTGCAGCGTGCTGCTTGACGGTGCTCTGGTAAACAGCTGCCTGGTGGCGATGGGCGCCGTGACCGGCCGCACGGTGCTGACCATCGAAGGCTACCGGAGGTCCGAGCGCTTTGCCGCGCTGGATACCGCCTACGCCCGCCACGGCGCGGTGCAGTGCGGTGATTGCACGCCGGGAATGATCCTGGCCTCCGAGGCGCTGCTGGCGAGCAACCCCCATCCCAGCGAGGAGCAGATACGCACGGCGCTGTCCGGCAACCTCTGCCGCTGCACGGGCTACAACTCGATAGTCGCCGCCGTGAGCGACGCGGCTCGCGACGGTGGGAGCCTCTGGGAACTGCCCGGGGAGAAGAGCGTGGCGCAAGCTGGCAGCGGCCTGCCTCTAGCTGGCAGCGGCGACGCAGTTGTGAGCGACGCTGGCGCTGCCGCAGGTGACAGCGACGTGGCTGTGAGTGGCGCCAGCGCAACCCCAACTCCCAGCGCTACCGCAGCCGCCCCACCCGCGGCTCTCACGCTCAGCGACGCCCTGCGGCTGCGCGACGAGCAGCAGGCGCTGCCCTACGCAGGCGGCACCGACCTGATGGTCGCGGGTGCCAGCGCGGCGAGCGCTGGCAAAGACGCGGCCGCCACGCAGGCGGCGCTTTTCCTGAACAACATACCCGAACTTAAAGGGATCCGCGAGGACGCCGAGAACCTCTACATCGGCGCAGCCTGCACCTACAGCCAGCTTCTGGACGACCCGCGCACGCCCGCCGTGCTGCGCGAGGCCATCTCCCAGATCGCCGCGCCGGCAATCCGCAACGTCGCCACCATCGGCGGCAACATCGCCAACGCCAGCCCCAAGGCCGACAGCGCGCTGATCCTCTACGCCGCCGACGCCCAACTGCGCCTGCAAAGCGCCCACGGCCAGCGCGACGTGGCCCTGGGCGACTTCATCCGTGGCCGCGGCCAGACCAGCCTGGGCCCCGACGAGCTGCTCTGCGAGATCATCCTGCCCAAGGCCCACCTTGGCAACTACCGCTATCAGAAGATCGGCGCCCGCAAGGCCCTGGCCATCTCCCGCGTATCCTTCGTCGGCCTTTTTGCGGAGGAGGACGGCGTCATCAAGCACCTGGCCGTCGCCTTTGGTGCCGTCGCCGACACGGTGATTCGTCGCCCGGAGATTGACGCCTCGCTGATTGGCTGTACGCTTGCCGAGGCTCGTGAGCGCAAAGACGCCTGGCTCGCCGCCTGGGAAGACGCCATCGTCCCCGTTGCCGGCCGCGTCTCCGCCGAATACCGCAAAACGGTCTGCCTGAACCTGCTGCGCGCCTTCATCAGCGAACAGCTTGGCTGAGCATTAGGACGGATCTTTTACGTCTCGCGAAGATTCCGAAGAGCCGATTCCGTTGCGCCCAGACATAAAAGATCCGTCCCCATTCTGTCCAAAAAAACCGTCCTTCTGTGCTTTTAATTCTCCAGCACCCCCTCCGCTATCCTATATCCTGTGATGCCCTCTCTCTCAAACTTCCCTATAATGTCTGACGAAAAAAATACTCCTTTTGTTGTTTTGACAATATCATATTCAACTCTTTCATTGAGGTAGAGGCTTTGCGCTGATGCGGTCAGCCTCTCATACTCTGCTGTTTCGTAATCTTCAGCATCCCTGAACCTGACGTGCGTTCCACTTCGGTGGTCCCAAAAGGTACTTTTGTCAAAGTCATAGGCATCTGCACCCAGCAAAGGGAAGCCTATCAGGTAATAACTTTGATCAAAAGTGTCAATTTTTGCCAGCACTTTACTGTGTACTGGCAATCGATACTTTGAAATTACCTCATAGACTCTTTGGGTTACCAGGAACTGTAGTCCTCGAACATACGGTGCATGAGCCATAAAATCCAATTGCTCGATTCGTTTCCCTATTGGAAAGAACGTAATTGGATCCGTCAACAATGCGGTGTCTAACGGCACGTAATGATTGAGAAGTACCCTGCTTTTGTCCCTCCTGTTCTCAGTGCAGTAGTCTTTCCAGATTCCCTTATCCTCCATGGATGCAAAGGAGTGTCTGTCTTTGATTTCTACGGAATATACGCCGTTTTTGCTCCCGGTAACCTCAGGTGCTGTCTCTGCCTCAACGTTATAGAATCTCATCCTAATCCTCTGTCTCAGCTACAGTCCTTTTAGAGCAGGTATTTCACTCATCGGTTTCAATTCCCAGACTGCTCTCGATAATTTGCTTTAAACCATAGGTTCTCCAATCGTAGCCCCCCAGTTCGTGGGCGCGCGTAGCGTACACAAGTGCCTCCTCGGCGCGATCGGTGTAATACAGCGAATAGGCCACTCGGTAGTGCCAAAGTCCGTCGTTTTCCCCCTCGTCTCTTACGGACAGCAGCGCGGCAAGGCCCTCCTCTTCGCGGTCGAGGTTGTTCAACGCGCGGGCGTAGAT